>CABUAL010000096.1 GCA_902489515.1 uncultured Collinsella sp.
ACGGCCCTGATAGGCCAAAATGCCCGTGCCGCTGCCGGTATCGTCTACGCCGTTGTCTTTATCTTGTGCTTGGTTTTGGGTATTGTGCCCACGGCCATCTTTGTTTCCGTCATGAGCGGCCTGTGCTGCTATGAGTTTTTCCGTATGACGAGGCTCGATGGCAAGATGGCTAACGAGCGCATGGGTATCGCTGCCGCCGTACTCTTTCCGCTGTCGGCGTTGGGCGATTCGATGTTGCTGAATGCCCTGCTTTTTGCCCTGATGCTCGCTGTGGGCATTTGGTATGTTTGGTCGCCGCGTACCCGCATCTCTGATGTGGCCGTGACGCTCATGGGTCCCATCTACACTGGCTTTATGCTGTCGGCTATCGTGCTGCTGCGCGATGCCGTGCCCGGTTTTGCCGGCGCCCTGCTTTCGGTGGGCGTTTGCGCGTCCCTTTGGGTCTCCGATTCGTTTGCCTACATCGTGGGTAGCCGTATCGGCAAGCACAAGATGGTTCCCAAGATCTCTCCCAAAAAGAGCTGGGAGGGGTTTGTCGGCGGCATCCTGGGCTCGGTTTTGATTTGGCTCATCCTGTGGGCGACGCACTTCTACAAGCTCAGCCTGCCCTATGCGCTGCTGTGCGGCGTGGTCGTGTCCGTCCTGGGCGTTATCGGAGACCTCATCGAGTCGCGCATCAAGCGCGGTGTGGGCGTCAAGGATTCCGGTAACCTTATCCCGGGCCACGGCGGCATGCTCGATCGTAGCGATTCGCTTATCTTTGGCTGCATTACCGCGCAGCTGCTTTTGATGATCGGAGGCGTGCTGTAATGTCCTTCCAGACGACGTATGGCCCCGATGGACGTCTCCGTGTTGCCATCCTGGGTTGTACGGGCTCTATCGGCACCCAGGCGCTCGATGTGTGCCGCCAGCATGCCGATCGCCTGCAGGTGACGGCGCTGTCCGTTAACTCCAGTACCTCCGAGCTCGTTGCCGCTGCCCGCGAGTTCTCGGTTCCGGCGGTTGCCGTGGCCGATGTCGCTCATGGCGATGACGCCGTGCTGCAGGAGTTGCCCGAGGGAACGAAGCTCGGCGTTGGCGCGCAGGCGGTTTGCGAGCTCGCGCGTCGCGACGATGTCGACTGCGTGCTCGTCGCTATTGTGGGCGCCGCCGGTCTCGAGGCGAGCCATGCGGCCTTGACCTCGAATAAGCGTCTTGCCCTTGCCAACAAGGAGTCCCTCGTCGTCGGCGGCGACTTGCTTATGCCGTTGGCGCAACCGGGCCAGCTTATTCCAGTCGACTCTGAGCACTCCGCCATCTACCAGTGCTATCTGGGGGAGAACCCACGCGAGGCTCATTGTATTTGGCTCACCTGCTCGGGCGGTCCGTTCTTTGGCCGCACCCGCGACGAGCTCGACCGCGTGACGCGTGCCGATGCCCTCGCACATCCCACGTGGGCCATGGGTGCCAAGATCACCATCGACTCCGCCACCCTCATGAACAAGGGCCTGGAGCGCATTGAGGCCATGCATCTGTTTAACTGCGACCTCGATTTCATTAACGTGGTCGTGCAGCGTCAGTCCAAGATTCACTCTATGGTCGAGTTCGCCGACGGCTCCGTGATGGCGCATCTCGGTGCTTCCGACATGCGTATTCCCATCCAGTTCGCGTTCTCGTATCCCGAGCGTTGGGATACCCCGGCGCCTCGTATCGATTTCCGCGAGCTGGGGCAGCTCACGTTTGATGCTGCCGACATGGATACCTTCCGCTGTCTGGCACTGGCCGAACGTGCCGGCAAGACGGGTGGCACCATGCCGTGCGTGCTCAATGCCGCCAACGAGGTCGCCGTCGATGCCTTCCTGAACGATGGCTGCAGCTTTACCGATATCGATCGCATTGTGGAATCCTGCATGGATTCCCACGATATGCAGGCGGTCGATTCGTTTGAGCAGCTTCGCGACATCGATGCATGGGCGCGTGAAAAGGCTGCGCAGGTGCTCGCCGCAACCCGTTCCTAACCCATAAGGATTGCTTTTTCGTTTTATGGATACTGTTCTGAGCGTTCTCTCATCGGTCTTTTGGGGCCTGCTGATGCTTTCCGTCCTTGTGTTTTTGCACGAGGGCGGCCACTTTTTGGCGGCGCGTGCCTGCGGCGTCCGCGTGACCGAGTTCTTTTTGGGCCTGCCTTGCCGCTTTGACATCCATTACACGTCGCGTCGCATTGGAACCAAGTTTGGCGTGACCCCGCTGCTGCTGGGTGGCTACGCTGCCATCTGCGGTATGGATCCGACCGATGTCTCCTGCGCCGATCGCGTGCTCGCGGCTATCTATCGTCATGGTCGCGTGACCGTGGCCGACCTTGCTGTCGAGCTCGAGCTATCCGAGGAGGTTGTGCTCGAGGCATGCGCCTTGCTCTTGGGTTGGGGCTCTATCGCGCCTTGGTATGAGGAAGGGGAGAAGCCCTCGCCGAGCTACTATCCCACCAAGTATCAGACGCTGCCGCGAGACGCGGCGGGTTACACCACCTTTGACGGCCGCCGTTTCGATCGAGAGCATGCGACTACCGAGGGCGATGTGTGGGAGCTGCCGTGCGGCGAAGCCGAGTTCCTTGCGCAAGAGCGTTCGCATACCTATCTGGGCCAGGGTTTTCTCAAGCGCGCCTTTATGCTGCTCGCGGGCATTCTCGTCAATATCCTGACGGGCTTTTTGCTGCTTATGAGCATCTACTCTATTGCGGGTGTCACCGTGCCGATGGATACCAACGTGATCGGTCAGGTTGACGAGGGGTCTATTGCCGCCAAGGCGGGTATCGAGGGCGGCGACGCGATACTTTCGGTTGACGGAGTATCGTGCTCTACCTGGATGGACGTTTACGATGCCATCGGCAAGGCCGCCGGTAAGGACGATATCGCCATTGAGTATGAGCGCGACGGTAAGCAGCATTCGACCTCGGTTGCGCTCAAAGAGGACGAGCGCCTAGGTGTGTATGCCTCTACGCAGGTGGTCCGTTTAGACCCCATCACGTCGGCTCGCCTTTCGTTCTCCTATGTCGTGCAGACAGCGGAGGGCGTGATGCGCCTGCTCCAGCCGCAGCATACGATGGAGATTCTCGATCAGTCTTCTTCGATCGTGGGCATTAGCGTTATGTCCTCACAGGCTGCTGCTGCCGGCCCTGCCACGTTCCTTTCGTTTGCCGCCCTCATTTCGTTCTCGCTTGGCTTTATGAACCTGCTGCCCATCCCACCACTCGATGGCGGCAAGCTGGTCATCGAGATCATTCAAAAGATTGCTGGCCGCGAGCTTCCGCTCAAGGTCCAGACGATTGTGAGCTATGTGGGCATCGCGCTCTTTGCGCTGCTGTTTGTCTATATGCTTCGTTCCGACATCCTTCGATTTATTCTGTAGGGGAGTGTTTGGATTGTCTTTATCCCATCCTTTGCCTCGCGAGTTGACGCGCCCCGTGCATGTGGGCGGTGTGCAGATCGGTGGCGGCGCGCCGGTGGTGGTCCAATCCATGACCTGCACCGATACCGCTGATGCCCAGGCAACGCTTGCGCAAGTGTGCGCGTTGGCGCAGGCTGGCTGCGATATCGTGCGTGTGAGCGTGCCCACCGAGGCCGCGCTTGAGGGTTTCCGCACCATCTGTGCCGAGTCTCCGGTGCCGATTGTCGCTGATATCCACTTTAACCATAAGCTCGCCATTGGCGCCGTTGAGGCCGGTGCCGCCAAGCTGCGTATCAATCCCGGCAACATCGGCGATTGGGCCAAGGTCGATGCCGTGATCGATGCTGCGGGCGCCGCTGGGTGCGCGATTCGCATTGGCGTGAACGCCGGCTCGCTTGAGCAGGATATCGCCGAGCGCGACGACCTTACGCAGCCCGAAAAGCTCGTGATGTCGAGCGAGCGCTTCGTCAAGCACTTTGAGGACCGCGGCTTTACCAACATCGTGCTTTCCGCCAAGGCACATAGCGTGTCTACGACGCTTGATACCTATCGTGCCCTGTCGCGCGAAATCCCCCATGTTCCGCTTCATTTGGGCGTGACGGAGGCCGGTACCAAGCTCCAGGGCACCATTAAGAGCTCTGTGGGACTGGGTATTCTGCTGTCCGAGGGCATTGGCGACACCATGCGCGTCTCGCTCACGGCCGACCCGGTCGAGGAGCCGCCGGTCGCCTGGGGCATCCTGCAGTCGCTGGGCCTTCGCCGCCGTGGCCCCGAGATCGTCTCGTGCCCCACGTGTGCCCGCTGCCAGGTCAACCTCATCCCAATCGCCGAGGAGGTCACCGAGCGGCTCAAGAACTACTCTGCGCCGCTTTCGATTGCCGTGATGGGATGCGCGGTTAATGGCCCGGGCGAGGCCTCTGACGCTGACTTGGGCGTTGCCTGTGGACGAGGTCAGGCCCTGCTCTTTTCGCACGGCCAGATCATTGGTAAAGTAGCTGAGGACCAAATTGTCGACGCGCTTATGGCCGAGGTCGACAAGCTTATTGAGGAGAAATAAATGACCCGAGCAATGTATATGTCTAAGCTCTATGCGCCGACGCTTAAAGAGGATCCGGCGGACGCTGAGCTCGCCAGTCACCGCCTGCTGCTCCGTGCCGGCATGATCCGCAAGGAGGCCGCCGGCCTGTATTCCTACCTGCCGCTTGCCTGGCGCTCGATCCGTAAGATCGAGAACATCGTGCGCGACGAGATGGACGCTGCCGGCGCCCAGGAGCTTATGATGCCTATCATGGTCGACGCCGAGTTGTGGCGCGAGTCCGGCCGCATCGACGCCTATGGCAAGGAGCTTGTGCGCTTTGACGACCGTCATGGTCGCGAGTTCGTCCTGGGCCCCACGCACGAGGAGACCGTCACGGCCCTGGTGCGCAACGAGCTACGCTCCTATAAGCAGCTGCCCGTCAACCTGTATCACATTCAGGACAAGTTCCGCGACGAGTTCCGTCCCCGCTTTGGCCTGATGCGCGGCCGCGAGTTCATCATGAAGGACGCCTACAGCTTCTCCGCCACGCAGGAGAGCCTGCAGGAGGAGTACGACAAGATGAAGCAGGCGTACGCCAATATCTGCGAGCGCTGCTACATCAAGGCTCTGCCCGTCGTCGCCGATTCTGGCGAGATCGGTGGCGATACCTCCGTCGAGTACATGGCTTTGGCTGACGCCGGCGAGGCTTCGCTCGTCTACTGCGACGATTGCGGCTTCGCTGCCGATGACGAGGCTGCAAGCACCAAGGTCGTCGTGACCGAGGGTCCTGGTGACGGTACGCTCACCAAGGTTGAGACTCCGGGCATGGGCACCATTGAGGCTGTTGCTAAGTTCTTTGGGTTCCCCGAGAACGGCACGCGCAAGTCGCTGGCACTCATCGACGCCGAGGGCAAGCCGGTCGTGGCCATTGTTCCGGGCGATCACGAGCTCAACGATTGCAAGGCCGAGCACGTCTTTGGCAAGGGCTATCGCATGATGACCGACGAGGAGCTTCAGGCGAACGGTCTGCACAAGGGCTTTATCGGACCGGTTAACCTGCCCGATGGCATTCGTCTGGTCTGCGACGAGAGCCTGCGCGAGTCCAAACAGTGGGCCTGCGGTGCCAACGAGGTCGATTATCACTTTACCGGTGCCTGCCCCGAGCGCGACTTTACCGTCGATGAGTGGGCCGATCTGGTCACCGTGTGCAGACCGTTCGCCAAGCCGCTCTCCGCTGCCCGCGGCATCGAGGTCTCTCAGGTCTTCCAGCTGGGCACCAAGTACTCCGAGGCCATGGGTGCCACCTTTATGGATGAGGACGGCAAGGAGAAGCCGCTCATCATGGGTTGCTACGGCGTGGGCGTGTCCCGCTCGCTTGCTGCCGTCGTGGAGCAGCACAACGACGAGCACGGTATCGTCTGGCCGGTCTCCGTTGCCCCGTACGAGGTCGCGGTGATTCCGCTTGATCCCAAGAAGGAAGAGTGCGCTACCGTCTGCGAGCAGATTGTTGATGGCCTGTGTGCCGAGGGTATGGAGGTCGTCGTCGACGATCGCGATGAGCGTCCGGGCTTTAAGTTTGCCGATAACGACCTCATGGGCTTCCCGTATCAGGTGGTTCTGGGCAAGCGCGGCCTTAAGAATGGCACCGTTGAGCTCAAGGACCGTGCTACGGGCGAGCGCGAGGACGTGGCGATCGACGAGGTCGTTGCCAAGGTTGCCGAGCTTGTTAAGGCAGCCCGCCGTTAATCGACGATTTCGCTTGTAGTTCGATATGTGGGACGGCCCCGCATTTCTCCAATCGGGGAGATGCGGGGCCGTCCTATTATCTTGTAGCATCCTCGATATCTAAAAGGAAAACCCCACAACCCATGCGAGCTGCGGGGTTTTCCATTATGCCTCCGATGCGAAATAAATCGCTCAGATATTACTGATAATCGACGACGTCGATCCAGTTCTTCAGGAACTCATCGTTCACGTTGCGCTTACGAGCGAGCTCGGAAGCGGCGACGATGCTCGTCCACTGACGCACGACCTGCATGGGCATGTCGGCACGGTCGCAGTAGAGCTCCAGGTAGGCCTCGGCCTGGTCCTTGCTGTTGAGGGCAAAGAGCAGGTAGGTGGTGGCAACGTCGGCAGCAGGGGAGCCCTGGGTGGCGTGTGCCCAGTCGCACACATAGAGCTGGCCGTCGTCGCCGACGATGACGTTGGACGGGTTGAAGTCGCCGTGGCAGACCTTGAACTCCTTGGTCATGCCGTCCAGACGCTCCTGAAGGTTGTAGCGCGTGGTGGCATTGAGCTGATCAAGGCTGTCGATCATACGGGCGAACTTGTCGCGCTGACGGTTGAGCAGCGGGGAGGTGTAGCCGTGGATCTCGATCTGGAGGTCGACGAACATCTCGAGGTACTCACCAAAGCGCTGGGGCTCGGCAGTCATCTTCTCGGCAAGGGTGGTGCCCGGAACCTTCTCGGTCACGAGCGCCCAGCCGTTGGCGTTCTCGAGCTGGGAAACCTCGAGAGCCTTGGGGCTGCGGATGCCGCACTCATTGATGCGGGCAAGATTCAAAGCCTCGTTGAACACGTCGGAGACAGGCTTGGGAGCGAGATCA
>CABUAL010000097.1 GCA_902489515.1 uncultured Collinsella sp.
GTCGTCGCCGTCATCGCCGGTATCCCCCTAGGTGTGACCCAGGCTCCGACCGGTATCATCGCCCCGCTCGACTTCTCGAGCATCGGTGGCCCCATCGCCGACGCCGGCGGCGTGCCTGCCATCGTCAAGGTCCTTACCGACCCCGCGCTCCTCGTCATCTCGTTCTCGCTGCTCATGAGTGACTTCTTCGACACCATGGGCACCGCGATGGCCGTGGCCAAGCAGGGCGAGTTCCTCACCGACGACGGCAACGTCGAGAATATCAAGGAGATCCTGATCGTCGACTCCGCCGCCGCTGCTGTGGGCGGTTTCATGGGCGTCTCCTCCATCACCACCTTCGTCGAGTCCACTTCCGGCGCCGCCGACGGTGGCCGCACGGGCCTCACCTCCGTCACCACCGGCGTGCTGTTCATTCTCGCCGCGTTCTTCTCCCCCATCGTCACCATCGTTTCCAGCGCCGCCACCTGCGGTGCTCTGGTCTACGTCGGCTACCTCATGATGAGCGAAGCCTCCGAGATCGACTGGTCCGACGTGTCGCAGGGTTTCCCGGCGTTCATGATCGTCGCCGGCGTGCCCTTCACCTACTCCATCTCTGCCGGCATTGGCCTGGGCTTTATCGCCTACGTGATCGTCGCGCTCTTTAAGGGCGAGGCCTCCAAGATCAAGCCGCTCATGTGGATCGCAGCCCTTGCCTTCCTCGTCTACTTCTTCGTGGCGTAACGGCATAGTCTGCTAAAGCAGAACATCAAGGCGCGGAGTCGCATCGAGCGGCTCCGCGCCTTTCTTTTAGCGTCTGCCCCCGCGCCAGCGTGCGACAATTGAGGCTGTCAATATCACAACACCGAGAGAAGCCTGCCTTGGAAGCGCATCATAAGCAGATAACCGTTTATTCAGAGTGTGTGGAAGGCGCGCCCGTCATCTACCTTCCCGTGGTTATGGGCGACGGTAGTGAAGTCTACGAGCGCTGCCGAGAGCTCGACTGCCCGCCCTTCACCCTTGCCGCCATTGGAGGACTCGATTGGAATCGCGAGCTGAGCCCCTGGGAATGCGACGGAACTATACGAGATGCCGAGCCCTTTGGCGGACAGGCTGCTGGTTTTCTTGACGAGTTGTTGAAGCAGATAATCCCCCAGGCCGAATCATCGCTCCCGCAACCGCCCACCTGGCGCGGCATTGCCGGCTACTCGTTGGCGGGTCTTTTTTCACTGTGGGCACTTTGGCAAACAGATGTCTTTGAGCGCGCGGCAAGTGCATCGGGGTCGCTGTGGTTCCCCGGCTTTATCGACTACGCGCGCGAGCGCACGATGACAGCCACGCCCGACGCCGCCTATCTGTCGCTCGGTAAAAAGGAAACCAAGACGCCCAACCGCATGATGCGGCACGTACTCGACGATACGCGTGCGATGGAAGAGCTGTTTATCGAGCGTGACATTCCAACAACGCTGGAGCTCAACCCCGGCAATCACTTTGCCCAAACTGACCTGCGCATGGCGCGCGGCATCCACTGGATACTGACGCATTAAAAATGGCGTCCACGCGTACATACGCATGGACGCCATTTTTAATTTGGCTGAACGCAGCTGCTATTCAGCAGTCTCCTCAAGCTCGGAAGTATCGAACTCAAAGTCATTGCCGGGCAGGATAGCGTTGAGCACAATTCCCACCAGCGAGCCCACGGCAAGGCCCGAAAGCGAAATCGTCACGCCGCCCAGCTCCAGCACGATGGCACCGGCGGTACTGTAGGCAATGCCGAGCGAAAGCACGAGCACCAGAGCCGCCACCAGCACGTTGCGGTTGTTCTGGAAATCAACCTGATTCTCGATGAGGTTACGCACGCCAACGGCGCTGATCATGCCGTAGAGCACGAGTGACACACCGCCGATAACGCACGCCGGCATAGCAGCGATCACAGCAGCAAACTTGGGGCAGAACGAAAGCACGATGGCACAGCACGCGGCAATGCGAATCACGCGCGGGTCGAACACGCGCGTCAGGGCAAGCACGCCGGTGTTCTCGCCATACGTCGTATTGGCCGGAGCGCCAAAGAGCGACGCCAAGATGGTCGCCAGGCCATCGCCGAGCAGGGTACGGTGCAGACCGGGATCGGCAATGTAATTGCGTTCGCAGGTAGAGCCAATGGCGGAGATATCGCCAATGTGCTCAATCATGGTCGCAAAGGCCAGCGGCATGATGGTGATGATAGCCGTCGTGGCAAGACCGCTATCGAACTGCGGGCCAAAGAGCGCAAACACGGTGTTGTCCCACACGATGGGCAGACCGACCCACGGAGCGGCGGCAACGCCCGAAAAATCAACCTCGCCCAGCACCGCCGCGACGGCATAGCTCACCACAACGCCCAGCAAAATCGGCACGATCTTGACCATGCCGCGGCCCCAGATGTTGCAGATGACGATCACGGCCACAGCGATAACGGCGACAAGCCAGTTGGTCTGGCAGTTGGCAATGGCAGAGCTCGCCAGGATCAGGCCGATGGAAATGACGATGGGACCGGTCACCACCGGCGGAAAGAAGCGCATGACACGCTTGGCGCCAAATGCGCGGAACAGCGCCGCCAGCACCGGATAGAGCAGGCCGGCGCAGGCAACGCCCAGGCAAGCGTAAGGCAAAAGCTCGGCCTCGCCGTTGGGTGCAATGGCGGCATAACCCGCGATAAAGGCAAACGACGAGCCCAGAAACGCGGGCACCTTACCGCGCGATAGAAAATGAAACAGCAGCGTGCCGATGCCGGCGAACAGAAGCGTCGCCGAAACGGAAAGGCCGGTGAGCACAGGCACGAGCACCGTGGCTCCGAACATCGCAAACATGTGTTGCAAACCCAACACAAACATGCGCGGGCGGCCGAGCGACGATGCATCGTAGATGGCATCGGTGACGGCGGGCGTCGAGGATTGGGACATGGAAGTCCTTTCATGATGGAAGGGCGATCAGGCATATCGGATAACCTGCCCGAACGATACGATCCGAACCATTGTACGTGATACGCCATGTCTCGCACGCGCCGTCACCTGCAAACGGTAGCGTTACTTCCAAACGCGCTCGGCAATGCGCTTGACCAGCGCGATCTTTGCCCACTGTTCGTCCTCGGTCAGTTTGTTGCCAATCTCACAGCTGGCAAAGCCGCACTGGGGCGACAGGTACAGGTTCTCGAGCGGCACATACTTTGCGGCCTCGTGGATACGTTCGACGATGGCATCCTCGTCCTCGAGCTCAGCGGCCTTGGTGGTCACCAGGCCCAGCACGACCTTCTTGCCGGGAGCAGCATACTTGAGCGGCTCAAAGCCACCGGCGCGCGGCGTATCGAACTCAAGGTAGAACGCGTCGACATCCTCGTGCGCAAACAGGTACGGTGCAATGGGATCGTAACCACCCTCGAAGGCATACGTGGAGTGATAGTTGCCGCGGCACACGTGCGTATTGATAACCAGATCGTCGGGCTTGCCCGCGATGGCAGCATTGTTGAGCGCCACGCCCAGCTCGCTCACCTTTTGCAGGTCAACCGGACTCATGCCGGTCTTGGACACAAAGTCGGTATCGCAATAGATGCCCCAGGTGCAGTCATCAAATTGGATGTTGCGGCAGCCCGCGGCATACAGGTCGGCAATCACGGTGCGGTATGCTGCGGCAATGGCATCGGCGAGCTCTTCGTCGGTCTTATAGACGGCACGCAGGCTCTCCTGCTGGCCATCACAGCGGTCGAGTGTGACTTCGGAGAACGTCTGGATCGGCGCCGGAATGGTCTGGCGCGCGATCTGGCCCTCACCCTCGAGCGACTTGACAAATTTGAAGTGCTCGACGAACGGATGGTTCTCGCCGCTAATGGGACCGGTTACCGCGGCGGTGTCGGCGGCAGTCTCCTCATCGTGAAACATGTAGCCCGTGCGCGAGGCGCGGCGCTCAATGCCGTTGAGTCCCCACATAAAATCGAGGTGCCAGTAGCTGCGGCGGAACTCGCCATCGGTAATCACCTGCAGGCCGGCAGCCTTCTGCTTGGCCACTAAGTCGCGGATGGCCTCGTCCTCGACGGCCTTAAGGCCGGAAGCGTCGAGTTTACCCGCGACATAGGCGGCACGGGCATCCTTTACAGCCTGCGGACGAAGAAAACTGCCGACGATATCGGCGCGAAACGGCGCGTTCGGTTGAATCGAAGTGCTCATAGATATCTCCCTTTGCATCGGTTGCTTTACTGGGACAGAGTATGAGCGCTCATATGGTCATCGTAAAATATACGTTTATAACAGTTTGATATAGATGCTTCCTATATCAGTCTGGACTGTCATAAAGAGACTTGAACCGTGCGGAGCACAGCAGCCTAGATATGCTGACGAATCGCGTCGATATAGGCCCGACCGTAGCGCGTGAGCGTCGTGTTCTTGCGCGTGATGATGCCAATCTCCATGTACTCGTCCACGTCGAGCGGAATCGAGATAATGCCGGGGCCGTTGAGCTCGTGGCTGATCACGCCCGAGCATACCGTGTAGCCGTTGAGGCCCATGGCCAAATTGAACAACGTCGCACGATCGCGCACGCGGATATTTTTGCGACGCTCGAACGTCGAGGTCAGCTCCTCGGAATAGTAAAACGAGTTGTAGCTGCCCTGCTCGTAGGACAGGAACGGGTAGTCTTCCAGATCCTCGAGCGTCACGCTGGAGCGGCCCGCCAGCGGATGGTCGGCGCAGACGAAGACATGCGGCGTGGCGCAGAAGAGCCCTTCGAACACGAGCTCGTTGGCGGCAAGCATGCGCTCGATGACCTCGCGATTGTGCTCCGACAGATACAGGATGCCGAGTTCGCTTTTCATATGCGCGACATCCTCGATAATTTCGTGGGTCTGCTCCTCGCGCAGGGTAAAGTCGTAGCGCGCGGCATCGAACTCGCGGATCACATCGACAAACGCATTAACGGCAAAGGAATAATGCTGGCAGCTCACACTAAAGTGCGGCACCTGCTCGGACGTGCCTTTGTACTTGCCCTCGAGCAGGTCGGCCTGGTCGAGCACCTGGCGCGCGTAGCCCAAGAAGGTCTCGCCTTCCTCGGACACAATGACGCCCTTGTTGGTGCGCTCAAAGATATGCACACCCATCTCGTTTTCGAGATCGCGAATCGACGCGGTAATCGAGGGCTGCGACACAAAGAGCCGGCGCGAGGCCTCGGTGATGCTACCGCATTCGGCAACCTTAACAACATATCTGAGCTGCTGAAGCTTCATAGCCTTCTCCCTAGACGTTCGTGACGCCAAAACCTGCCGCGTCCATTTGACGCATAAACGACGGCATCTCCCCCGTCGCGGCGCAGGCGGCAATCTGATGCAGAGCCCCGGCAACCGCATCATCTGCCGCAGCGCCAATATGCCAGCGTGCGGCAGCCGTGACGGCCTCGTTGGCATTGGCGACTGCAACGGAGTTAGGAACGGCATCGATCATGGGCAAATCGTTATCAGAATCGCCGAATACGGCCACCTCGTCGGGCGTCAGGCCCAAAGCGCGCGCCAGCTCCAGCGCAGCGCAGCCCTTGTCCCAACCAGCCGGAAGGATGTCGAACAGGCGCACTCGGTTGTTGGGAAACACAAGCGAGAGTTCCGGCACCTCAGCGGCAACGCGCTCACGTAGCTCCGCGAGCTCCTCACGCGAACGGGCACTCCAGATATTCGCCTTAAACACCGACGCGTCATCGACGACGGGACGACATGGGGCCTCTTCGCCTTTGAGCCACGCGTTGCCGCCCGACTCCATGGCGCGACGAACGCGCTCGGGGTCACTCGTCACACAATGGGCATCGTTGCCCCAAAAGTCATCGCCCAGGCTGTAGACTTTTAGAAATGTATCGTCGGTCTCTTGCTCCAGATAGTCGGCCAAACGCATCAGAGCATCGTTGTCGATTGCGCGCGAGGCGACTACTTCGCCGTCAACAAACATCACCTGGCCGTTACAGAACGCACCGGTCGAATAACACCCGGAACGGTTTTTGAACATCCAGCCCATCGCGGACGGCTGACGACCCGAAACCGGCCCAAAGTGCAAACCCGCCGCCTGCATGGCATGAATACCCTCAATGGTGTAGTCGCTGGCGCCGTCATGCCCGGCTGGAATCAGCGTATCGTCCATATCGGTCAGCACAAGTTTGATCATAGAGTCCCCTCGGTCATTCTTAATCCCATCTATTGTACCGACCTGCCAAAAAGGGACAGGTTTATTTCGGCAGGTTTCATCTGGGAAAACGCAAAGTCCCAGTTGTTACCTGCCAAAATAAACCTGTCCCTTTTTGGCAGGTGCGCTAGTATAGGGAACAACAGATTCGATGCGGGAGTGCCGGCGGTGCAAACCACAAGGCTGAGAGGGCATGGGGCCCAATCCTTTGAACCTGTCAGTTAATGCTGGCGTAGGGAGCATGCCGCCTTTACAGGGGCGCTGTCTATGCACAGCGCCCCTTTTCTATGCCAAGGAGGCATGTGCAGTGATTGATTCGGAACAGCTTAAGCAACATATGGTCAAGGCCGTGGAGGAGATTCGCACCACCAATCCGATGGCCGGCTCCATCACCAACACGGTGACGATCGACTTTGTCGCCAACGCGCAGCTCGCTGTGGGTGGATCGGCCGCCATGGTCTATCTTCCCGACGAGGGCGAGGCGCTCGTTGCCGGCGGCGGCGCCATCTATCTCAATATGGGCACGCTCTTCCCCATCTACGAGCAGACGATTCCCCGCGCGGCCAAGGCGGCACACGACGCCGGCAAGCCCTGGGTGCTCGATCCGGTGGGCCTGGGCATCGGCAGTCTGCGCACCCAGTTGGTAAACGAGCTTAAGCAGTACAAGCCCGCCATCGTGCGCGGCAACGCCTCCGAGATCATCGCGCTCGCCGGCCTGTGGGGTCTTGAGGGCGAGGCGGCCGATCTGAGCCGCGTGCGCGGTGTCGATACCACCGACACGGTAGACGCCGCCCGCGATGCCGCCG
>CABUAL010000098.1 GCA_902489515.1 uncultured Collinsella sp.
AAGGCCGCCAAGGCTGCTGAGGCTGAGGCTGCTCGCAAGGCCGCCGCTGAGGCTAAGGCTGCCGAGAAGGCTAAGCGTGCTGCTAAGTTTGCCGAGGAGGCTGCCAGGCAGGCCGCAGAGGCTCCCGCAGAGGCTCCCGTCGAGGAGGCCGCTGCCGAGGCCGAGACCACCGAGGCTGCTGAGTAAATAGCTCGCCGCGGAATCACTCGCATTCATGGCATAAGGGCCGTGCATCCGTTTGGGTGCGCGGCCCTTTTCTTTTTATTGGTGCAAACCAACCTGACCCCGCGGCACCAAGTTGGTGCATGGGGGTCAGGTTTCTTTGCACCAAATGGCAGGGGATACGTCGTTTGCCCAGATAAAACCTGCCAAAATAAACCTGTCCCTTTTTGGCAGGTTGGTCGTAGTTATTACGTGGCGGTCAAGGTCGACCGCATAGGCTGCGCCCCGTTTGGCTAAAGTACAATTATCTGTGTTTAACTCGCCTCAAGCTGCACGGCGTGGGGCGATGGCCAAAAAGGAAAACCACATGGGATTCATGTCAAAGCTGCTGTCCTTTGGATCCGATAAGGACCTTAAGCGCTACTACAAGATCGTCGACCAGATCAACGGTCTTGAGCCCCAGTTTGAGAAGATGACCGAGGAGGAGCTCCGCGGCCAGACCGATAAGTTCCGCGAGCGCTACGCCAATGGTGAGTCGCTCGACGATATGCTGCCCGAGGCCTTCGCCACCGTGCGTGAGGCCTCCAAGCGCACCATGGGCATGCGTCACTTTGACGTGCAGCTCATCGGCGCCATGGCGCTGCACGAGGGCCACATCGCCGAGATGAAGACCGGCGAAGGCAAGACCCTCGTCTCCACCTTGGCCGGCTACCTCAACGCCATCGCCGGCAAGGGCGTGCACGTTGTTACCGTCAACGATTACCTGGCCAAGCGCGACTCCGAGTGGATGGGCCGCATCTACAAGTACCTGGGCATGACCGTCGGTCTGCTCCAGAACAACATGCCGCTCGAGCTCAAGCGCCCGGCCTACCAGGCCGATGTCACCTACGGCACCAACTCCGAGTTCGGCTTCGACTACCTGCGCGACAACATGGTCACCCGTCCCGAGCAGCGTGTTCAGCGCGGACACAACTACGCTATCGTCGACGAGGTCGACTCCATCCTGATCGATGAGGCGCGCACCCCGCTCATCATCTCGGGCGCCGGCACCAAGTCGGCCAGCACCTACAAGGACTTTGCGCGTGCCGTGCGCGGCCTGGAGCGCGGCGAGGACGTGTCGCACGACATGCTCACCGCCACTGAGGACGTTGAGCCCACGGGCGACTACGTCATGGACGAGGCCAAGCACACCATCGCCGCCACCGAGCGCGGTCTTAAGAAGATCGAGCGCCGCCTGGGTATCGAGGACATCTACGCCGACCTCTCGGGCCAGCTCGTCAACCACCTGCAGCAGGCGCTGAAGGCCCAGTACATGTTCCATCGCGACAAGCAGTACGTGGTCACCAACGGCGAGGTCAAGATCGTTGACGAGTTCACCGGCCGCATCATGGAAGGTCGCCGTTACTCCGAGGGCCTGCACCAGGCCATCGAGGCAAAAGAGGGCGTGCTCGTGCGCGAGGAGAACCAGACCCTTGCCACCATCACCCTGCAGAACTACTTCCGCCTGTATGACAAGCTCTCCGGCATGACCGGTACGGCGCTTACCGAGGACGCCGAGTTCCGCGAGATCTACAAACTGCCCGTCGAGGTCATCCCCTCCAACAAGCCCGTGCAGCGCGTTGACCACGAGGATCTGGTGTACCGCACCATCCAGGCCAAGTACAACGCCGTTGCCGACGATGTCGAGCAGCGTCACGCCAAGGGCCAGCCGGTCCTGGTGGGTACCGTCTCCATCGAGAGCTCCGAGAAGCTGTCGGCCGCTCTTACCAAGCGCGGCATCGCGCACGAGGTCCTCAACGCCAAGCACCACGAGCGCGAGGCCCACATCGTGGCCCAGGCCGGACGTTACGGTGCCGTGACCATCGCCACCAACATGGCCGGTCGTGGTACCGACATCCTGCTGGGCGGCAACCCCGACGAGCTGGTGCGCGAGCGCTTGGAGTACGAGGGCCTGACCATGGAGGACGTGACGCCCGAGCAACTCGAGCAGTTTAACGCCGAGGCCAAGGAGACCTGCAAGGCCGAGCGCGAGCGCGTGCTTGCCGCCGGCGGCCTGACCGTCATCGGCACCGAGCGCCACGAGTCCCGCCGTATCGACAACCAGCTGCGCGGCCGTGCCGGCCGTCAGGGCGATCCCGGCGAGACCCAGTTCTATCTGTCGCTCGAGGACGATCTGATGCGCCTGTTCGGTGGCGACAAGATGGACCGCGTCTCCAAGATGATGGTCACCGCCGACATGGGCGATGACATGCCCATCCAGCACAAGATCATCTCCAAGGCCGTCGAGAGCGCCCAGCACAAGGTCGAGAGCATCAACTTCTCCATGCGTAAGAGCGTCCTTGAGTACGACGACGTTATGAACAAACAGCGCCAGGTGATTTACGCCGAGCGCAACAAGATTCTGGACGGCAAGGACCTGACCGACCACATTACCGAGGTCATGCACGACACCGTGTACCGCTGCGTGCAGGAGTTCTGCACCAAGGACAGCCACGAGGGCGAGCGCGATCTGGAGGGCCTGCGCAAGTGGGTCGTAGAGCTTACCGGCCATATCGATACGCCTAAGTTCCCCGACGAGGACTTTGAGGCCCTGGCGGCCGATGTCCTGGCTTATGTCGAGAAGTGCTACAACATGAAGGCCGAGCGTCTGGGCGATGACCTGATGCGCGAGCTCAACACCCAGGTCATGCTGCGCGTCATCGATACCCGCTGGATGAACTACCTGCAGGAGATGGACTACCTCAAGACCGGCATTGGCCTGCGCGGCTTTGGCCAGCGCGACCCGTTGGTCGAGTACAAGACCGAGGCCTACGGCGCGTTCCAGATGCTCGTCGATACCATGTACGAGGATTACCTGCGCACGGTTTTGCGCATCGAGATCAAGGCTGCCCCGCGTGCCGTGGAGCACAAGGAGGAGCCCTCGCTCGAGGGTGCGCGCTTCTCCGGTCCTGCCGAGGTCGATGGTGACAACGGCGACTCGGTGCTGCGCAAGCAGGCGCAGGTGCAGGCCCGCACGGCTGTCCAGGGTGGTCCGGCTGCCGTCAACAACGGTGGCAAGGTGACCACTTATCGCAAGTCCGAGAGCGACGATCCGTACGTCAACGTGGGCCGCAACGACCCGTGCCCCTGCGGTAGCGGCAAGAAGTTTAAGTACTGCCACGGCAGGAATCGTTAATGGCTGAGGCTTTAGAGATAACGCCCGCCGAGCTGGACGCGTTCGCGGACCGGCTCGGCGAGGTCGAGTCGTATCTCCACCTGGACGAGAAGCGTACCCGTGTGACCGAGCTCGAGGCCAAAAGCGTTGCCCCTGGCTTTTGGGATGACGCCGACGCCGCCCGTGCCACCATGGAGGAGATCGCGCGTACCAAGGAAGATATCGCTGCCGTGGACACCGCGCGCGGCGAGCTTTCCGATGCCCGCGCCGCGCTGGAGCTTGTCGAGGAGATGGGGGATGACCCCGACGCCGTCGCCCTTCGCGAGGAGGCTACAGCCACGGCTGAGCGCCTGGCCCGTGCCATCGATGAGCTTGAGCTTTCGAGCTGGTTTACCGGTGAGTTCGATCACGGCGATGCCATTGTGACCATCAAGCCCGGACAGGGTGGTCTGGAGGCCCAGGACTGGACCTTCATGCTCTTTAAGATGTACATGAAGTACTGCCAGCGTCGCGGCTGGAAGGCCACCATCAACGACTGTCCCGCGGCCGAGGTCATCGGCATTGACCGTGCGACCTTTACCGTCGAGGGCAAAGACGCCTTTGGCATGCTGCGCGCCGAGGCCGGCGTCCACCGCTTGGTTCGCATTAGCCCCACCGACGACAAGAAGCGCCGCCAGACCACGTTTGCCGGCGTCGAGGTCATCCCCGTGCTACCCGATGATATCGACATCGAGATCAGTCCTGATGACATCCGCGTGGACGTGTACCACGCGAGCGGCCCGGGCGGTCAGGGCGTCAACACCACCGACTCCGCCGTGCGCGTGACGCATTTCCCCAGCGGCATTGTGGTCACCTGCCAAAACGAGCGCAGCCAGATCCAGAACAAGGCCGCGTGCATGCAGATCCTCAAGGCTCGCCTGTACGAGATTGAGCTCGAGAAGCGCGCCGAGGCGCTCGATGAGATCCGCGGACCCAAGACCACGATTGGTTTTGGCAACCAGATTCGCAGCTACGTGCTCTACCCGTACCAGATGGTCAAGGACCTACGCACGGGCGTGGAGACCAGCAATGTCGAGGCCGTCCTTGACGATGGCGACCTGGACCCGTTTGTTATTGGCTACCATCGCTGGGCCACCGGCAACGCCGACGCGGAGACCCCGTCTGCATAAACCGCCCGGTTTATGTGGAAATGGATTAAAACCCTCCCAGCAGGGTGGTTTTGTATCCAGAGCAAACCCTGCGCAGGGGTGGTTTTTGTCCGGCGAATCGGTAGAATCGAATACAAGAAGAAGTTCAAAGCGCATCCGATGGGGTGCGCTTTTTTGAGGGAGGCAGCATGGCATATCGTCTGGACATCAAGCGCATTCTTTCGATGAACTTTTTTCACGACCTGCCCCAGATTATGTTGGGGTGCGCTCTGGCCGCTATTGCGACCGACCTGTTTTTGATTCCCAACGGCCTTGCTGCCGGTGGCGTTACGGGCCTTGCCACCATTATCCAGGCGGTCGGCGCATCGCGCGGTCTATCGCTTCCCGTTGGTATTCAGACGATCGTGATGAACGCCTTGCTGTTGCTGGTCGTTATGCGCGAGGGCGGCATGTTCTACGTGGTGCAGACCGCGACGGGCTTTGTGCTGCTGGGCTTCTTTACCGATCTGTTCGCCCCGTTTGTAGCACCTCTGGCGGATGCGGACCTGATGCTCCCTGCCATGTGGGGCGGCATTATAACGGGCATCGGTTACGGCATGGTGTTGCGCGCCGGCGCCAACACCGGCGGCTCGGACACGATTGGCCAAATCATCTCGCGTAACACCTCGCTGCCGGTGGGCTCGACCGTCATGGCGATCGATGTTGCCGTATGCGCGCTGTCGGCTCCGGTCTTTTCAATCGAAAACGCACTATATGCAGGCCTTTCGATGGTCATTAGCGGCTACGTGATCGATGCCGTGGTCGATGGTGGCAACAAGCGCCGTATGGTACTCATCATCTCGGACAAGTTCCCTGATATCGCTGCCGATATCATGTATGGCCTGGGTCGTGGTTGTACCAAGTTTAAGGCGACTGGCATGTATTCGGGTGCCGAGAAGCCGGTGATTATGGTCATCGTGAGCCGTCGAGAGCTCAATACCCTCAAGACGATCGTGCGCGAGCGCGATCCTCACGCCATCGTGACGGTCGCTGACGTTACGGAAGCCTTCGGCGAGGGATTCAAGGACATTAGCGCGTAGGGTCGATCGCGTTCCATCCAAAAGACGTTCACATTGATAAACCGTTTCATCAGCGGTTCTGCCTGCTAAATTGTTCAAATAATGATAAAAACTCTGGTAAAGCCATCAGTTTCCAGCATAATGAATGACGTACGTGCATTGCGGCTGTGTTGGGATTACCTTCGGTGCCGTGCGCATTTTGTCTAATGAGGATGAAAGGAAGGCACAATGAGCGACGAAGAGCTCAAAAAGGTTGCCAACGAGGTAAGGAAGGGCATCGTCACCGGCGTGCACGCTGCCAAGTCCGGCCATCCGGGCGGTTCGCTCGGCGCTGCCGACATCATGACCTATCTGTACTTTGAGGAAATGAACGTCGACCCTGCCGACCCCCGCAAGGCCGACCGCGATCGCTTCGTGCTTTCCAAGGGTCACTGCGCGCCTGGTCTGTACGCCGTGCTCGCCGAGCGCGGATTCTTCCCCAAGGAGGATCTCGAGACGCTGCGCCACATCGGCAGTCACCTGCAGGGCCATCCCAACATGAACGACACTCCGGGCGTCGATATGTCCACCGGCTCGCTGGGCCAGGGCATCTCCGCCGCCGTGGGCATGGCGGTTGCCGCCAAGCACTGGGGCGATACTTACCGCACGTACGCCCTGCTGGGCGATGGCGAGAGCGAGGAGGGCCAGGTCTGGGAGGCCGCCATGTTTGCCGGCAACCAGCAGCTCGACAACCTCTGCGTGATCGTCGACCATAACGGCCTGCAGATCGATGGCCCCGTCGAGGAGGTCAACGACCCCATGCCGCTCGCCGACAAGTTCCGCGCCTTCAAGTTCCATGTGGTGGAGCTCGCCGACGGCAACGACTTCGACCAGATCCGCGCCGCCTTTGCCGAGGCCCGCGCCACCAAGGGTCAGCCGACCGCCATTATCGCTGAGACCACGAAGGGCAAGGGCGTCTCCTTTATGGAGAACCAGGTGGGTTGGCACGGTAAGGCCCCCAACGATGAACAGTTTGAGCAGGCCATGGCAGAGCTCACGGCCGCCGGAGAGGAGCTCTAGGATGGCAGACGTCAAAAAAATCGCCACGCGCGTAAGCTACGGCGAGGCCCTCGTCGAGCTCGCCAACGAGCACGATGACTTTGTGGTCCTCGACGCCGACCTGGCCGCCGCCACGCAGACCGGCAAGTTCAAGGCCGCCTGCCCCGATCGTTTCTTCGATGTGGGCATTGCCGAGAGCAACCTGATGGGCGTCGCCGCCGGTATCGCGACCACCGGCCGCGTTGCCTTCGCGAGCACCTTTGCCATGTTTGCCGCCGGCCGCGCCTTTGAGCAGGTCCGTAACTCCATCGGCTACCCGCATCTCAACGTTAAGATTGGCGCCACGCACGCCGGTATCTCGGTGGGCGAGGACGGCGCCACCCACCAGTGCTGCGAGGA
>CABUAL010000099.1 GCA_902489515.1 uncultured Collinsella sp.
AGATGGCGCCGCCGATGGCAGCGGTGATGTGGTCGTAACCCACGCCGATATCGGTCACCAGCGGCCCGAGCACATAGAACGGAGCATTGTGGCACAGGCGCTTCTGCAGTTTCATGTTGGCGGCGATCTCGTCGAGCGCCATGTGACCCGGGCCCTCGACCATGACCTGGACGCCGGCGGCCCAAGCGCGCTTGCACAGCTTGCCCAGCTCGATCATCTCAGCGGTCTCGGTGGCGTCGTTGGAGTCGTAGAGGCAGCCCGGGCGGCAGGAGTCGCCGAGCGAAATCGTCACGTCGTACTCGTGGCAAATCTCGAGCAACTCGTCGTAGAACTCATAGAACGGGTTCTCGTTACCGGTGACCTCCATCCAGCCAAACAGCAGTGAGCCGCCGCGGCTCACGATGTTCATCAGGCGGCCGGTCTCCTTAAAGGTCTTGGTGACCGACTTGTTGATGCCGCAGTGAATGGTCATAAAGTCCACGCCGTCCTCGGCATGCGCGCGCACGACTTCGAACAGGTCGTCCTTGGTGAGCTTGACCAGCGGCTTTTCCATGTAGCCGATGGCGTCGTACATGGGGACGGTGCCTACCATGAGCGGCGTCTCGTCGATGAGCTGCTGGCGGAACTGGCGCGTCTTGCCCGAGTTGGAGAGGTCCATGATGGCGTCGGCGCCAAAGTCCTCGGCGATCTTGACCTTCTTCCATTCCTCGGCGGCATCGGCCTTGTCGCCCGAGATGCCCAGGTTCACGTTGACCTTGGTGGACAAGCCCTCACCGACGCCAAAGGCGCGCATGCCCTTTTTGATGTGCACGATGTTGGCGGGAATGGCGATGCGGCCGTCGGCCACGCGCTCGCGGATGTACTCGGGGTCGCGATGCTCGCGCTCGGCGACCTCCTTCATCTGCGGTGTGATCTGCCCGGCGCGGGCGAAGTCGATTTGCGTGACGAGCTTGGGCTCGGTCTGTGTGCTCATTGGCACGGCTCCCTTCGTTGGCATTACCCATATCAGGTTTGCGGGTCAGGGCGGGCGCGCCCAGTCTCAGCCTGCCGTCTTGTCCTGCAAGCTCCCCGTTTATGTGGTGGGCTCAAGTATAGCCTGAATGGGTACGATTGGGCCAACAAGCGTGCCTGTGGGGAGGCGAACATGGAAGACAAGCATCTATATCGAGAGACACAATGGGATGTATCGGCCGAGGAAAGCCGTGCGCACCATGGCCTTGTCGCGATTGGTTTTGCGGTGCTTGCCGTGTTGGTGATTGCCTTTTGTATTTGGACGTTCGGCGGTCGTGGCGGCGTCACCTGGGGGTTTGAAGCCGACGATGCCCTGCCGATTATGACCATGAAAGTTTCTGGTGGCAATACGGTTGCCGCACCGGGCGACTATTGGTATCCGCGCGACGAGTTTGTGCAGCTGCAGCTGAGTGGCGGATCCATTCCTGGTGAAGAGATCGAGCGCGTGACCTTCGATGCGTCGCTTAAGACGCTGTCGGTCGAGCTCAAAGATCAAGGGGATGTGCCCACGACAATGGATATCGCGCTGACGGAATGGCGCCTGGAGCCCCCGTCGGGCGTCAAGGTGTCCGAGGTGGAGCATGTCAAGATTACCTATCAGGACGGCTCGACAAATGAAATTGCCAAAGCCGACGGCTTGGCGGAATAGACGCCGTGCCTAGGCAGCACATTCAAAAGTAGCGGTGGTCCTACAAGGCCTGTTCGTTCAGGAAGACCAGAGTGTTTTTATTTGAAAGCTCGGGAAAGTGACGATAACCAACGTCGAACGCGGTGAGCCCGCTTACATCCTCGAGCTTGTTTTCTGCCATCCAGCGCACCATGGAGCCGCGCGCCTTTTTGCTGGCTGTCGAGCGCTGGATGGGCTTGCCGTTGCGGACACCTTCGCCAAAGAGACAAGTGACGGTTGTGGCGTCGCCTGCGAGATGGGGTAGAACGGCCTTGGCGTACTCCACACTGGCAAGGTTGACGATCGTGGTGTTAGAGCCCGCCGGAGCGATGGCCCGTGCGAGCTTGTCGCTCCAAAACGCGTAGAGGTCTCGGGCATCGTCAACGGCGAGCTTCGCGCCCATCTCCAGCCGATACGGTTCGACGGCATGAAAGGGACGAACGCACCCGTAGAGGCCGGAGAGGATCCACAGATGGTCTTGCAGCCATGCGAGCTGCGTGGAATCCATCACCTCGGGTGCCATGCTCTGGTATTGAATGCCGTGATAGGACATGACGGCAGGGGAGAGGTGACGGGCGAGTGCGGGATTGTCGAGATCGCCGCTTTTCAGGATGGGCCCGAACTCATGCAGTGTGTTGAGGCAAGGTCCCAGCAGTTTGTCACTCACGTTCCACAGCGCCTGCAGGCCGCCGCTGCCTTCATTCCGCTCGATATCTAGCAGTGCGCGGTGGAGGCGAGCCGTCTCGCGCACAAAGGGTGGGATGCCCAGGACTTCAAAAGCATCTTGGGCCGCGCGCATCTGCTTGGCGGGCGAAATGATGACCTGCAGCATGGACTCTCCTCTGCCAAAAAAGTTGCGGTGGAATACGGTCTGTTTTGGCCGTTTATGGGCCAGTTTAGTCCGTAATTCACCGCAACTGATGAAGGGTGGATTAGGCGCGCTCGAGGAAGGCCTTGTAGCCGCGATAGGCCTCGTAGATATCGGCCTTGCTGGCGACCTCCCACAGGGCGTGCATGGACAGGACGGCAACACCGGAGTCGATGACGTTCATGCCGTACTTGGCCATGATGTAGGCGATGGTGCCACCGCCACCTGCGTTGACGCGGCCGAGCTCGCAGGTCTGGAAGTCAACGCCCGCCTCGTCCATGATGTCGCGGATGAGGGCCACATACTCGGCGTCGGCGTCGTTAGAGCCGCTCTTGCCGCGGCTGCCCGTGTACTTGTTAAAGCACAGGCCACGACCCATAAAGGCTGCGTTCTTGGTTTCGAACTTGCCGGCGTAGCCCGGGTCGAAGCCGGCGGACACGTCAGAGGAGAGCATGCGGCTGTGGGCGAGTGCACGGCGCAGGGCCAGCGGGCTGTCCTCGCCGGCGAGCGTCATGATCTCGGCGACGGTGTTCTCGAAGAAGCGGCTCGTCATGCCGGTGGCACCCACGGAACCGATCTCCTCCTTGTCGACGATGAGCGTGATGCTCGTGCGCTCCACGTTGGCGACGTTGATCTGGGCGAGCATGGACGGATAGGCGCAGACACGGTCGTCGTGGCCATAGCCCAGAATCATGGAGCGGTCGAGGCCCATGTCGCGGGCGGGACCGGCGGGCACGACCTCGATCTCGGCGGAGAGGAAGTCCTCCTCCTCGACGTCATACTGCTCTTTGAGGATGTCCAGGAACATCTGCTTGACGGGCTCCTTGGGGGCGTCCTTGTCGTCCTCATCGAACTTGACGGGGCGGCCGCCCACGATCACGTCGAGGATCTCGGCGTCGACGGCGTCCTTGGCGGGCTTGGACATCTGCTCGCTCGAGAGGTGAATCAGCAGGTCGGAGATGGTAAAGACCGGATCGTCTGCCTTGTCGCCGATGTTGATGTCGACGGTGGTGCCGTCCTTTTTGCAGATGACGCCCACGAGTGCAAGCGGGGAGGCCACCCAGTGGTAGCTCTTGACGCCGCCGTAGTAGTGCGTGTCGAGGTAGGCCATGTCGCCGGCCTCGAAGGCGGGATTCTGCTTAAGGTCCAGGCGCGGCGAGTCCACGTGGGCGCCCAGGATGTTAAAGCCCTGCTCGAGCGGTGCGGTGCCCAGGTTGACGAGCATAAGGTCCTTGCCGTGGTTGGCGGCGTACACCTTGTCGCCTGCCTTGAGCTCGCGGCCTTCGGCGATCACGGTCTCCAGGTCGACGTATCCCGCCTCCTCGGCCATCTTGATGCCGGTCTTGACGCACAGGCGCTCGGTCTTGTTCTCGCTCAAAAATTGCTTATAGCCGTGGCAAAGCTCCTCGAGCTCCTCGACTTGTTGTGGCGTGTACTTTTTCCATGCGCAGGGACGCTCCATGACGCAGGCTCCTTTCGGATCGATCGTGCTGGTTGATGTACCGTGAGCCATCGTATCACGCGTGGGCTCACGGTGGCGGGGGAGCTTGATGTGCGGTGGCCGCGGGGCGGGGAGCGTGTAAACTGGAGTGAGCAAACCGTGCCCAGCCCAAAGCGAGGTATTTAATATGTCTGACAAGCGCCGCACTTTTGCCGTTATCGACGGCAACTCGCTCATGCACCGCGCCTTCCACGCCGTGCCGCCGACCATGAACGCGCCGGACGGTCGCCCCACCAACGCGATCTTTGGCTTTCTGAACATGTTTCTTAAGATGATTGATGCCTTTAACCCCGACGGTGTGGTCGTGGCGTTTGACAAGGGCAAACCGCGCGTGCGCATGGAGATGCTGCCGCAGTATAAGGCGCAACGCCCGCCCATGGACCCCGATCTGCATGCGCAGTTCCCTATGATTAAGGAGCTGCTCACCGCGCTCAACGTGCCGATTCTGCAGTCCGAGGGCTGGGAAGGCGACGATATCCTGGGAACCATGGCGCGCCTGGGTGAAGAGGCCGGCTGCGACATGCTACTGGTGACCGGCGACCGCGACATGTATCAACTCGTGACCGAGCACGTCAACGTTGTCTCGACCCGCAAAGGCCTGTCCGACGTGGCGATCATGACGCCCGAGAGTGTGGACGACCTGTATCACGGCATTACGCCGGCGCTCGTGCCCGATTTTTACGGTCTAAAGGGCGATACGTCGGACAACATTCCCGGCGTACCGGGCATCGGCCCCAAAAAGGCGAGTGCGCTCATTGCGCAGTACGGTAGCTTGGACGAAGTCATCGCGCATGCCGACGAGGTCAAGGGCAAGATGGGCGAGAACCTGCGTGCACACATCGACGACGCACTACTGAGCCGCAAGGTTGCGACAATTCGCACCGATGCGCCCGTCGAGCTCGACTTTGAGGCGACGTCCTTCCCGGCGTTTTCTGCCGATGAAGTGTCCGCGGCGCTGGGCACGCTTGGTATCACCGCCATGCAGAACCGTTTCTTGGCGCTGATCGGCGGCGAGGGCGGGGCTGCTGCTGCCTCCAGTGTGTTTGAGATACCTGCTATGGTTCGCGCAGCCGCCGGCGATACCGACGCGCTTGGTGCCGTTGCGGCTGAGGTCTCCCACGCGATTGATGCCGGCGAGTGGGTCGCCGCCGTGGTGGACGACGACAAGGAAGAGGGCGCGCTCTTTGGACTGACGCGCACGCTGTGGTTGGCGACGTCCAAGGGCCTGTTCGCGCTCGAGGAGGGCGACGGCGGTACCACTACCGTAGTCGATGGCTTCAACTTCGCTCACGGTGTGATCGCCGGCGTGCTTGCGCGCCTGTTTATGGAGGGCCGTGTGGCGAGCCCGGATATGAAGGCGCTGCTGCACGAGCTTTCGCCCATCGATTCTTCTGAGCCCGAGCTCATGGACCCGTTGTCAGTCGATTCCACGCGCTGCCTATCTGCTGGATTCCGATCGTTCCGAGTTCGATGAGGCATATCTTGCCGATACGTATTTGCAGATGGCGTTGCCTGCGGCGCGCGGCGCAGAGGGTGCTGGTGAGAACGCTCCGGTGCCAGCCGCCCGTACTGCGGCCCTGACACTGGCGCTGGTCGCACCGCTGCGCGAGTGCATGGCCCGCGAGAATGCCGCTAACGTGTTCGATGGGATCGAGATGCCGCTCGTTCCGGTACTTGCCAAGATGGAGCGCGCGGGCATGCTCGTGGATCCCGATCGGCTGCGCAGCCTGTCCGAGGGTCTGGCGACCCAGATCACCGAGGTCGAGCGCAGCATTCGTGATCTGGCAGGCGACGAGACCTTTAACATCGGCAGCCCCATGCAGCTCTCGCACGTGCTGTTTGATGTTATGGGGCTTCCGACCAAGGGCCTAAAAAAGACCAAGCGCGGCTACTATTCGACCAACGCCAAGGTGCTGAGCGACCTTGCCCGCGACCACGAGATCGTGCGCCTGATTTTGGACTGGCGTGAGAAGTCCAAGATTAAGTCGACCTATCTGGACACGCTAGGTCCGCTGCGCCGTGGTGACGGGCGTGTGCACACCACGTACAACCAGACCATCACCGCGACGGGGCGTTTGTCCTCGAGCGACCCCAACCTGCAGAACATTCCGACGCGCTCCGAGCTCGGCCGCACGGTCAAGACGGCGTTCAGCGCGGGCGAGGGGTCGCTGTTCCTGGCCGTCGACTACTCGCAGATCGAGCTGCGCCTGCTCGCGCATCTCTCGGGTGACGAGCACTTGGTGCGCGCCTTTAACGAGGGTGAGGACTTCCATGCCGAGACGGCCGCGCGCGTGTTTGGCGTGCCGGTGTCCGAGGTAACGCCCGACTTGCGCAGTCGCGCCAAGGCCGTGAACTTTGGCATCGTGTATGGTCAGCAGGCCTATGGTCTGTCGCAGTCGCTGCATATCTCGATGGCCGAGGCGCGCGACATGATTGATCGCTACTACGAGGCCTACCCGGGTGTGCGCACGTTCCTCGACAACGTGGTGGCGCGTGCCAAGCAGACGGGCTATGCCGAGACCATGTATGGCCGCAGACGCCATATTCCCGAGCTCAAGGCCAAAAACCCACAGCTCCGCGGCTTTGGTGAGCGCACGGCCATGAACCACCCCATGCAGGGCACCGCCGCCGACATCATCAAGATCGCCATGGCCCGCGTAAGCCGCCGCCTGGAAGAAGAGGGTTTTGCCGCCCACATGATCTTGCAGGTACACGACGAACTGGACTTTGAGTGCCCCGTCAACGAAGTCGAGCGCCTGACCGCCATGGTCCAAGACGTTATGGAACACGTCGTAGACCTACGCGTACCCCTAATCGCCGAAGCTTCGACTGGAGTGACCTGGGCAGACGCCAAGTAAGGGCACGACCACAATTCCAAAGTAACCAAAACCAGAAGGACGCCCCTCATCA
>CABUAL010000100.1 GCA_902489515.1 uncultured Collinsella sp.
CGAGCATATCTCGCAAAAGTATTTGGAGCAGCTGGTTCGTCCGCTTATGAAGGCGGGCCTGCTTAAGAGCGTGCGCGGCAAGGGCGGCGGCTACATGATGGCCAAGGACCCGGCCGAGGTGCGTGCCGGCGACATCCTGCGCGCCGTCGAGGGCAGCACGGCTCCGGTGGCGTGCGACGGCATCGACAACAGCTGCACCCGCAGTGACCTGTGTTCCACCGTCAAGTTCTGGCGTGGTCTTGACGAGGTCATCGAGAACTATGTCGACGGCGTGACGTTGGCCGACCTGGCCGCCGTCCCCGAGATCAACTTTGACATTAAGCTGTAGGGCTGCAAATGGCATCTCTCGACAAGGTGTATAAGCAAATCGAAGTTTTTGCTCGGGAATGTGACGCCGAGAAGGTTGTGCTGTTTGGTTCTCGTGCTCGAGGCGACAACTTACCCAAGAGCGATATTGACATCGCCGTAGCAGGTTGTCGGGATTTCGGCCGTTTCTCATATTTGATCGAGGAGCGTCTTGATACTCTTTTAGATGTAGATGTCGTCAATCTAGACGAGTCCTTGTCGCAGCAATTGCTCGATGAAATTGCCAGGGATGGTGTGATTCTGTATGAAAAAATATGAGAACTTTGCCAGTGCCTTGGCGAATCTTGAGGATGCGCCCAATCAGGATCTCAACAATGATTTTGTTCAGAGTGGATTGATTAATAAGTTCAATCTTCAATTTGAACTGAGCTGGAAGCTCCTTAAGCGTCTGCTCGAGTATGAGGGCGCCACGCTTGCCGCGTCGGGGTCTCCTCGTGCCATCTTGAAGGAGTCCTACCGATTCTACGACTTTATTGATGAGGCGGCCTGGCTAGATATGCTCAGAGATCGCAATACGAACGTCCATATCTATGACAACAAGCTCGCTCAAGATTTGATTCGGCGCATCTTGAACGTCTATATCCCTGCTTTCTGCCAGTTGAGGGACGGGTTGATGGAGCGTTACGGCGAGCTTCTGTTGGCGCCCGACGACCAGTTTGTTTAATTCCTTAAGATTTCGTAATTCCTTAAGATTTCGCGGAGGGTTGTTGCCGTTTACCGAGGGGTTGTTGTGTAACAACGGGCGAGCTGCAATACTTATTTTTATCTTTGCAAACTGAACTTTAACTACACCAATGCAGGGAGGATTTTATGCAGCCCAAGCATTCCGCGATTGTCGCGGGCCTGACGCTGGCGCTTTCGTTTGGCGCCGTTACCGCACCCGCGCCCGCCGCCGCCGAGGAGCCCACGCCGGGTGTTGCCTCGGATGCCACCGATATCGATAAGGGCCTTTACACCCAGCAGTCCTTCTCGGGCGTGCTGAGGTCGGTTCAGGGTGTTTCGTTTGTCAACGTGACCGCCGAGATGAAGTACTTCACCAAATATGAGAGCCACGGCAACTATAACCAGGGCTTTTCGTATGGCGACGGATACAACGCGCTTGGTTATTACCAGTTCGACCGTCGTTGGTCGCTCGTTCCGTTTATGAAGCAGGTCTACAACTACGATTCTGTTAAGTACGGCATGCTTAAGGCTGCGATCGATCGCGGCAGCGAGATTTCCAACGTGAACAACCCCATGTATGCGAACGGCCAGCTCACCGAGCTGGGCCGTATTGCGCAGGAGGCCTTCCAGGGTGCTTATAACGCCGACCCTGCTGAGTTTTCGGCTCTACAGGATGCGTATGCGTATAACTCGTACTATGCGGTGACCGAGGCGTGGCTCAAGAGCGCCCTTGGTATTGACATTTCCGGCCGTGCCGACTGCGTCAAGGGTATGGTGTGGAGTATCACCAATATGTGCGGCACCGGTGGCTGCCAGGACTTTTTCCGCTGGGCAAACCTTTCTAACAGTATGACCGACCGCGAGTTTGTGACGGCGCTTTCCAACAGCGTGGTCAATAATGTGGCGACCAAGTATGCAAGCCAGCCCCAGTACCACGAGGGCTGGAAGAACCGCTACCGCAATGAGCTCAAGGATTGCCTCGTCTATATCGCCGAGGACGAGGCTTCCGCGGCAACGCCCGTGCAGCCCGAGCCCACGCCGGCACCTTCGCCGACGCCTGATTCGAATGACGACTCGAGCGACGATGCCAACGATGGCAGGATGGATGCGCCCTCGACCGATGCTGGCGGCGATGGCTCTGCTGGTGGCGTTGCCAACGACGGCTCTACCTCGAGCGGCTCCGATTCGAACGGCTCTGCTGCGGGCGATTCGTCTTCAAGTTCTGCCGGCAATACGGGCAGTGCCGCCTCTGGTTCGACCGACGCTGGTTCCTCTGACTCTTCCACTGGCTCGAGCGATTCTTCCGACGATACTGGTTCTAGCAATGACTCTAACTCTGACGCCGCTTCTGATTCCGGTGCTTCCAAGGACGACTCGAATAAGGCGCCGGACGCGCCGGTTATTTCGACGGACAAGAAGCCCCCTTTCGTTGTGCAGCTTGGCTACACGTTTGGTTCCTCGCTGATGGCTGGCGCAAGCAGCTTGTCTCCTGACAAGAACAATTCTGATCAGACTTCCACGGAAAAGGCCGAGGCCGCAAAGGGCGACTCCAAGGACGATGATTCCGAGAAGACCGAGTCCGATAAGAGTACTAGCTCTGAGGAAAAGGGCGAGAAGTCCGCTCAGAAGAAGGACGAGGAAAAGGGCAAGACCGACAACCAGAACCAGGAGCAAAATGGCTCTAAAACGGTGACCACCACGACCACGACCAAGTCTTCGGGCGGTAACATGCCCAAGACGGGCGACCTCATCGTTATGGCGAGCCTTGCCAGTGCAAGCTTGGCCACGCTGGGTGCCACGTCTATTGTGAGTGGCAAGCATAAGCTCGATCAGCAGAATAAGACTGCTGGTGAGGACGGTTCTGAGGAGTAGCCCCTCGGTTGTCAGATAGCTAAAGAGTTGGGACGGGGCCCGGTGCGAATGCATCGGGCCCCGTTTTGTTGTGCAACGATTAGTTATGCCCCCTCACACCCCATGTTGCTACCGTTGCCCGATATGTTTGTGTACCGACATCAGTACGTGCGAGGCGGTCATTACAATTGGCATCATGCTGCGATTTAAGGGGAACGTTGCGATGTCTGAACAGGCAAATAATGGTTGTGCTGCCGACTTTGGCGTGCGTCTAATCGGCTGTACCGACGATGTGGTTTTGCCCATCGGCATGTACGACTATGCGGAGGCTCTTGGTTGCTGCACGCTGGTCGACAAGACCATGTTTATTGCCGATATGCTGGATTGCGATGCGTCCGTTATGGTGTGCTGCCGACCCGAGGGTTTTGGCAAGAGCATGAACTTGTCGATGCTCAAGGCTTTTCTGGAGCGTCCCGCAGTCGGTCGCGCCGGTCGGAGCTCGTTTGTCGATACTCTGATTTGGGGTGCGGATGGCGGGCGCTATCGGAATGAGTATGCGTGCTATCCAGTGATATCGCTGGACTTTTCTGGCGCCGCGAGGCGCGGCGCCGCTGTTGCCGATGTTGTTCGCGATGCTCTTTCGGGCGAATGCGCTCGCTTGATGCCACTCTTGGAAGCTCCGGATTTAGCTCGAGATAAGGTACGTCACATTGAACGCGTTGCGCGTGGCGTAGCGAGCGCGGACGAGGTTGACTCGGTGCTCGGTGTGCTCATTGAGCTGCTGGAGATGGCCTGCGATGAGCAGGTTGTATTGCTCGTTGATGGGTACGACGCGGCGTGGTCGCCCAGTGCGAGCGCGAGGGACGCTTCCGGCGCCGGTCCGGCGGAGCTGCTCGATCGCGTGCTGTTCGACGCCATTGCCACCGCGGGTAATTCGCTACGGTTGACGTGTCTGATGGGGGAGCGTCCTAACCCTGCCGAGATGGCGCTTTCTTCGCGCAGCTGCTCGTATCGTCTTTCGACGCCCCTTTCGACGTGGTGCGACCGTTGGTTCGGCTTTTCGGATGCCGAGGTTGAGGCTCTGTTGAGTCATGCTGGACGCGAGGAATACCTGGATGATGCGCGTGAATGGCTCGAGGGATATCGGTTTGGCAGGGCCTATTGCTTGAGTCCGACGCGTGTGATCGGTTTTCTGGACCGAGGCTGCACGGCGCCTGTGCGAGCCGATCTGTATGGGTATGCCGATTGCCTAAGTAGGGTAGTTGCCGGGTGGAATCTCGACCGCCTTTCGGTCTTGTTCGATTTGCTCGAGGCCCATGGATGCGTTGAGGTCCCGGTTTGTTTGGGTGCTACGGGGCCAGAGACCTCGTCTGATGATGGTTTGTGGACGGCGCTGTATCTGTCCGGTTTCCTGACGACTGATATGACTGAAGAACCGGAGCATGACAGCTGCTCCCGTGCTCTGCGGTTGCCCAATAACGAGCTTCGCCAGACCTTTCGTCTGGTGATTATTGAGTGGTTTGAGCGTGCTGCCGAGGACGTTCGAGACGCCGATGCGTTTCGAGACGGGTTGTGCCGTGGGGACGAGGATGCGGTGAAGCGGGCGTTAGACCGCATCCTGGGAGATGCGGGAATCGGTGCGAACAACCCAGATGCGCAGCTGCCATATCACCTGCTCTTGCAGGGGCTCTGCTTTGGATTGCCGGGCTATGCCAATCCTGCCTCGAGGCGAAAGTATGGCGCGGATCGCTGGGACATCCAGGTATTTCCTACGGGCACCGTGTTTGACGTGGCAGACACGATCGGCATGCTCGACGAGCGTCCGCTGATAACGGTCAACATGATGTATGACCCCGGCGTAGACGCGCTCGGCCTGGAGCTGCTGGCCGTTCAGGCGCTGCTCGACATAGAGCGGGACGGTATCGACATGATTCGCGTACCGCGACCCGGTGTAGGCCGTATGCGCTGGGGATTCGGGTTTGACGGACAGCATGTGGCAGCGGTGTGCCAGCGGCTGTAGGAGCAGGCGATGCTGCGGGGGTGCCCGCTACTCTGAGTCCTTCATTGGCGGCATGGGCTCCCAGTCGGGATCCTTGATAATCTTGCGAGCATCTTTCATGCCACGGCGCAGCGCCGGGATGCCGGTCTTAAAGCACTTGTCGACCGCTGCCAGACGAATGAACTCCTTGCAAAAGGTCGCGGCATTGCCCAGACGGAACAGTATGGGGTGGTAGTCACCGTAGATCTGCATGTAGCGGGCCAAAAAGCCGCGATTGCGCATGATGTAGTAGCGGTTGGTGTCGCTCGTGGAGTTGAGCTGGCGTTTGCCGGCGATGTCCCAGTTAGAGACGGCGCGGGCGCGCTTGAGCACCACGTCGGCAACCACGGCGGCGGGGAAGTGCTGGCTCGCAACATAGCCGTAGCAGGCATCGTCGCCGTAGATGAAAAAGCGTGCATCGGGCAGGCCGATCTTGTCGACTACGCGGCGCGAGAACAGGCCGCCCTCAAAGCACAACTGGTTCATAGGACGATAGCCCTCGGGGCCCAAGTCCCACTTGGCGATGGGGTTGGGGATACCAAGCGAAAGGATGAGCTGGTACTGCCAAAAGAAGGCGCCGCCGTCGAAGTCCAGGCGCGAACCCTGGATGACGTCGTAGCGGTCCGTCCATTTGGCCAGGCGCTCAATACCCTCGGGGATAACGAGCACGTCGTCGTCCATGACCCAAAACCACTGCGCGCCCAGGTCGTAGGCGCATTTGGTGCCGGCGGAGAAGCCGCCCGCGCCGCCGCCGTTTTCAAGCTGCGGCGCGTAGATAACGCGGTCGGTGCCACCCTTTGCATCGGGCTGATCGGTGCCGATGCCCCACAGGTTGGCGAGGCGCTCGTTGAATGCGGCGCACATGGCCTCGGTCTCGCGCGAATTCTCGTTATCGACGATCACAATGCGCCAGGGCACGGCCGTGAGCTCGGTCATGGAGTCGAACAGGTTGGCCAGAAGCTCCTGGCGCTTATAGGTGACGACGACGATGGCGAGCTTGTCGATGGGAGCGGGGAGGGTGGAAGTCATGAACGAGAATATCCTTTCGCGTGGGCAGTACATCGGCCCTGCGGAATAAACAACGTGTCCCATGGGACACGACTATTGTAAGCGTAGGCGGGCGCCCGCGAGTAATGTTCCGCTAATCACCAAGAACGTTTGCTACAAGCCTGGTTGACGTGTGGCGAGATTTCAAGCGCGCATTGTGGTATTACATGGATACCGATTCCTGTGGACGCGATCTTTCTGTTTGGATGCCCTGTGAATAAAACTCGTTTAGCTTCCTTTGCCGATAGCCTTCCCGTCAAGGTCATGTTGCTGTTTTTGGTTCTTCAGGTCGTATTTGTCTTGAGCAATACCGCGGCGAATTGCCTGCCGAGGCCCGTTATCGAGTCACATGCACAGGGTTCGGAGTCCTCTGCCCTGTTGTCTGACATGTATGTCTACGACCACCGTGTTGCAGCTGGTCCTGTTTGCTTTGATAACAATCGCTTTATCATTGAAGTCGCACAGCAAAAGGACCAAGGTTCTCCGTTTAAGACGATGACTGTTGCCGAGATTGATGACGTTACGAAAGCCGGCGGGATTACGCATCAGCAGTACTACCGGTATTGGCATGGATGGCAGCTACTTACGAATGTCTGCCTGTTTATTGGTGGTATCGACGTTGTCGTGGTGCCTGCGGCCGCTCTGGCGATTGCCGGCTCCGCTTGCGCTTACGTTGCCTTGCGGAAGCGATTTTCAAAGCCATTGACGTTGGGGTTCCTTGCAATTCTGTTGTTCTCGACCAATCTGTTTTTCAATTTTATCGGTGATCTGCTGCTGTGCATCTCGTTCTTTGTGGCGCTCATCATGATGTCTTGCATGAGCCTTCGTTTGGGCTCGGCCCCGAACGCACGGGTTTTCACAAGCCGCCTTGTCCTTTGGTCGATAGCGACGGGCGCCGTGTTTTCGTTTCTTGACTTTTTAACGATTCGGGGGTGCGGACAGAAAGTTGGACCGTGAAGCGGTCCGGACTGGAGGTTCGCATG
>CABUAL010000101.1 GCA_902489515.1 uncultured Collinsella sp.
AGCAGCCTCTGGGCGGCAAGGCCCAGTTCGGCGGCCAGCGCTTCGGCGAGATGGAAGTTTGGGCACTGTACGCTTACGGTGCTTCCAACGTCCTGCAGGAGATCCTGACCGTCAAGTCCGACGATACCGTGGGCCGTGTCAAGACCTACGAGTCCATCGTCAAGGGCGAGAACGTTCCTGTCCCGGGTATCCCCGAGTCCTTCAAGGTTCTCGTCAAGGAGATTCGCTCCCTCGCACTGGACATCGAGCCCATGCACGATGCCGACGAGGACGCCTCCGCCCCTGTGACCGCCGAGGAGACCTCTGCTCTCGACGACCTGGCTGCGCTCGCCGGCGTTGACGCCGACGTCGAGGCCGAGGATGCCGAGACCGCCGAGGCACCCGAGGCTGTCGCCGCCACGACCACTGATAAGGAGTAGTTGACTGTGGCAGATTTCGAAGCTACTGATTTTGACTCGGTAAAGATCTCCCTTGCCTCCGCCGACCAGATCCGTTCCTGGTCGCACGGTGAGGTCAAGAAGCCGGAGACCATCAATTACCGTACCCTCAAGCCCGAGAAGGACGGCCTGTTCTGCGAGAAGATCTTCGGTCCCGCCAAGGACTGGGAGTGCTCCTGCGGCAAGTACAAGGGCATCCGCTTTAAGGGCATCGTCTGCGAGCGCTGCGGCGTCGAGGTCACCTCGGCCAAGGTGCGTCGCGACCGCATGGGCCACATCGAGCTCGCCGCTCCCGTGTCCCACATCTGGTACTTCAAGAGCCCCACGAGCTTCCCGATGAGCCGTATGCTCGACATCAAGTCCAAGGACCTCGAGAAGGTTCTGTACTTTGCCAGCTACATCATCACCGAGGTTGACTACGAGGCTCGCGAGGCCGACGCCGACGACCTGCGCGAGGAGCTCGCCGCCGATTTGGAAGAGATCGATGCCGAGTGCGCCCGCCAGATCGAGTCCCTCAAGGAGCAGGGCAACCCCGAGAACTTTGACGAGTTCTCCGACGAGGAGCCGCTGACCCCCGAGGAGATCGCCTCTGGCATCGTCGACATCGAGGAAGAGTGCAAGGACGAGAAGCAGCTCCGCACGGACGCCTTCAACGCCTTCATGAAGCTCAGCGAGCGCGACCTCATTTCCGATGAGCCGCTGTTCCGCGAGATGACCCGCTACTACTCGATGTACTTCAAGGGCGGCATGGGTGCCGAGGCCGTCCGCGACCTGCTCGCTGCCATCGACCTCCCCTCCGAGGCCGAGAAGCTCAAGGCCATCATCGCCGACGAGGACTCCCAGAAGCAGAAGCGCGAGAAGGCCGTTAAGCGCCTCGAGGTCGTTGACGCCTTCCTGAAGGGCGGCAACAGCCCCGCGAACATGATCCTGGACGTCATTCCGGTCATTCCGCCCGATTTGCGCCCGATGGTCCAGCTTGACGGTGGCCGTTTCGCCGCGTCCGACCTCAACGACCTGTACCGTCGCGTGATCAACCGTAACAACCGACTCAAGCGCCTGCTCGACCTGGACGCCCCTGCGATCATCGTGAATAACGAGAAGCGCATGCTCCAGGAGTCCGTGGACGCCCTGTTCGACAACGGCCGTCGTGGTCGCCCGGTCTCTGGCCGTGGCGGTCGCCCGCTCAAGTCGCTCGCCGAGGCCCTCAAGGGCAAGCAGGGTCGTTTCCGTCAGAACCTGCTGGGCAAGCGTGTCGACTACTCCGGCCGTTCGGTAATCGTTACCGACCCCAAGCTGCTGCTGCACCAGTGCGGTCTGCCCAAGACCATGGCGCTGGAGCTCTTCAAGCCCTTCGTCATGAAGCGCCTGGTCGAGCTTGGCAAGGTCGAGAACATCAAGGGCGCCAAGCGCGCTATCGACCGCGGTGCCACCTTTGTGTGGGATATCCTCGAAGAGGTCATCGACGGCCGCGTCGTGCTGCTCAATCGTGCACCGACCCTGCACCGTCTGTCCATCCAGGCCTTTGAGCCGGTGCTGGTCGAGGGCAAGGCTATCCACCTGCACCCGCTGGTCTGCTCGCCCTTCAACGCCGACTTCGACGGCGACCAGATGTCTGTCCACGTGCCGCTGTCCAGCCAGGCTCAGGCCGAGGCCCGCGTGCTCATGCTCTCTGCGAACAACCTGCGCTCGCCGGCATCCGGCAAGCCGGTCAACATCCCTTCGCAGGACATGATCATCGGTGTGTACTACCTCACCCAGGTTCGCGAGGGTCTGCCGGGCGAGAACCACGTGTTCTCGAGCTTCGACGACGCGCTGCACGCCTATGACTGCCGCTCCGAGGTCGACATGCAGGCCAAGATCCAGGTCCGCGTGTCCGCTGCCGATGCCAACGTCATCAACGAGGACGGCACCCGTATCTTCCGCGTCAAGAACGGCAAGAACGAGTTTGTCGACTACGACGTCACCGGCAACAAGACCGCGCGCTTCGAGACCTCTATCGGCCGCATCATCTTCAACCGCCAGTGCCTGCCCGAAGATTACGAGTTCATGAACTACAAGATGGTCAAGGGCGACGTGGCCAAGCTGGTTGCGGACTGCTGTGATCGTTACCCCGAGGCCAAGGTCGGCCCGATCCTCGACGCCATCAAGTACTCCGGCTTCCACTACGCTACCCGCGCCGGCCTCACCATCTCGGTGTGGGACGCTCTCATCCCTGCCGAGAAGCAGGAGCTGCTCGACCGCGCCCAGGCCAACGTCGACCAGATCAACGAGTACTTCGAGGAGGGCTTCATCAACGAGACGGAGCGCCACATCGAAGTCGTTAACGAGTGGACCGCTTGTACCGATAAGGTTGCAGCGCTCATGCTCGACATGTTCGACGAGGAGAACCCGCTGTACATGATGGCCGACTCCGGCGCCCGTGGTTCTAAGACCCAGCTGCGTCAGCTCGGCGGTATGCGTGGCCTGATGGCAGACATGTCCGGCGAGACGATCGACCTTCCCATTAAGGCGAACTTCCGCGAGGGCCTGCTGCCGCTCGAGTACTTCATTTCGACCTACGGCGCCCGTAAGGGCCTGGTCGATACCGCATCCCACACCTCGGACTCTGGTTACCTGACCCGTCGTCTGGTCGACGTGGCCCAGGACGTCATCGTCCGCGAGGAGGACTGCGGTACGCACGAGGGCGTCACCTACAACCTCATCATCCCCGGCACCACCGACCTCAACACCGACCTCGTCGGCCGTTGCTTCATCGAGGACGTCGTGGCTCCCGATGGCACCGTGCTCTTTGAGCAGGACGGCTACATCGAGAAGGTCGCCGACATCCAGAAGATGGTCGATGCGGGCCTCAAGAAGGTCAAGCTTCGCGCGCTGCTCACCTGCCGCTCCAAGTACGGCGTGTGCCAGAAGTGCTACGGCTGGGATCTTTCCACCCGTCGTCCGGTCGCCATCGGTACCGCGGTCGGTATTATTGCCGCCCAGTCCATCGGCGAGCCCGGTACGCAGCTTACGATGCGTACCATTCACTCCGGCGGCGTCGCTGGCGTCGACGATATTACGCAGGGTCTGCCTACGGTCAGCCGTATGTTCGATATCGTCGGCAACGTCAACGAGAAGATTCTGGGTCGCGAGGCCGAGCTGGCTCCGTACTCCGGTCACCTCTCGATTAAGCCCGAGAAGTCCGAGTACGTGCTGACGCTCACCGACTCCGAGGATCACACCCGTGTCCTCGACGAGCGTCGCGTCCCCGCTTCGGTTCGCTTTATGCCCGAGATCGAGGACGGCTGCGAGGTTCGCGCCGGCGACCAGATCACCAAGGGCTTCGTCAACTTCCGCAACCTGCGCAAGCTGACCGACATCGAGTCGACGATGCACACCTTCGTCGAGAGCGTCAAGGACGTCTACACCAGCCAGGGCGTCGACCTGAACGACAAGCACATCGAGGTGCTCGCACGTCAGATGCTGCGTCGCGTTCAGATCACCAACCCCGGTGACTCCAAGTACCTGCTTGGTCAGTACGTCGACCGCTACGAGTTCGCCGACGAGGTCGAGCGCGTTGCCCGTCTGGGCGGTCAGGCTCCTGTGGCCGAGCCCGTCATCCTGGGTACGCTCAAGGTCGCGTCCAACATCGACTCCTGGCTGTCGAGCGCTTCGTTCATCCGTACCGCCGGCGTCCTTACCGAGGCTGCCATCGAGGGCAAGGTCGACCACCTGCTCGACCTTAAGTCCAACGTCATCGTCGGTAAGAAGATCCCGGCCGGTACCGGCCTCAAGCCGTACGCCAACGCCAAGCTGACGTATCGTACGGCCGACGGCTACGTGGACATCGACGGCCCGGCTTCGCCCAACGCCAAGTCGCTGCCCGAGTGGGCTCCTGTGGAGCTCAAGGACCTGGACGAGCAGCTCCCGCAGCAGCTCGACTGGGCCGGCTACGACGAGTTCGGTGGTGCTGACGGTTCGTTCACCCGCAACGGCCACACCATCTCCGCCGAGAAGGCTCGCCTGTACCTGTTCGACGACCTGGGCGTGTCGCAGCGCTGGACCAACAAGTTCAGCGAGGTCGGCATCGAGACGGTCGGCGACCTGGTCGGCAAGTCCGAGGAAGATCTGCTGCGCATTGATGGTATCGGTGCCAAGGCGATCGAGGAGCTCCGTGACGGCCTGGAGGCCCACGACCTGCTCTACATCCTCGAGAACAACGACGACGTTGCCGACGAGGAAGACCTCTCGCAGCTGCTGCAGATGGTCTTTAGCCCCGACGGTCCGGACGATATCTTGCTGGGCACCTCCGCTCCGACGCATCACGCCGACGCCGACGAGGAGCTCCTGGGCGCCCCGATCGACGACAAGAAGGCTCCCGCCAACGGCGCGATCAACGAGGACATGGCTTCCCTCGACGAGCTGCTCAACCAGCTCGTGGACACCGACGACGCCGAAGAGGCCAAGGACAACGACGAGGAGTAATTTCCTAGTACGTTAACCGCCCTTATAAAGGCTCGCTTCCCAACAGGGGAGCGGGCCTTTTTTGCTGAAGAAAACCTGCCAATAAGGGACAGGTTTAATTTGGTAGGTTATTCATGCTTGAATTTGAAACATTCCGTTCGGTCAAAGCGTATCTATGGTGAGGACCTCATCAAGAATCAGTACCGTCACCGGGAGGTGATTATGGAAGAACAAACATTTAGACAGGCGGTCGAAGATCACCGGGATGTCGTGTTTCGGATCGCATTGACGTACCTGCGCGATCGCGCCGATGCCGACGATGTTGCCCAAGATGTCTTTCTTAAGTTGCTTAAAAGCGATGGGCACTTTGAAAGTTGGGAGCATCTTCGCCGCTGGCTTATCCGGGTCACGATCAATGAATGCAAATCTCTCTTTCGAAAGCCGTGGAGACGCGTGGAGGATATTGAAAGTCTGACCGATTCGCTCTCGACGGCACAGGATGAGACCAAGGCTGTCCTGTCAGACGTTATGCGACTTCCGGAACGATTCCGTGTTCCCATCGTGCTCTATTACTATCTGGGCTTTTCGACCGCAGAGATTGCCGAGTTACTGCATGTGCCAGCCGCGACCGTTCGAACGCGTTTAGCTCGTGGTCGATCGAAGCTCAAATTCATCCTAGAGGAGGGCGACCGTGAAATCCAATCAAATCAAGCAGGCCTTCGAGTCCATCCAAGCCGATAGCGATCTTGCCGACCGTGTTATTGATGCTGCGGCTGGAAAGCCGCTTCGTCGAAAGGGTCACGCGAAGCCTCTGTATGTTGCCGTAGTTGGATGTCTTGTCGGAGTGTTGGCGACCGGAGGGGTCGCCTACGCCGTTGTCAAATCCGCCTATTTTGCCTCAGCCTGGGGAAACCACGGCAACGGGGATTCCATCACCTGGACCAACGGCGGCTCATCGGGGACTAAATACACCTACACCAGAGAGTTTGGTGATGGCATCGCGCCCCAAAGCCTGGAGGGTGCAGTCCAGAAGGTTAATCTGTCCGTCGAGGGTAACGGCTATACGCTCGATATCCATGAGATGGCTATCGACCAAAACGGCTGCGGAGCCGTGACGTTTACGCTGTCCAATCCAAATGGCGTTAACTACTACAAGCCGGCAGCAGAGACAGGAGAACTTGTTCTCTATGGTGAAGAAGAACAAGGCATCGGCACGCCCAGCATGAACTTCGGCGAGGAATGGGCTGACACACGCTGCACCATTGATAAGGACACATCAAGCGATACTGTCATTAATGGCACGATGTACTTTGCTTCTATGGATCGCGAACGAGGTTTTCAACATGCGGTCACCTGGAATATCTCGTGGACCGAGGGCGAAGGCGAGGATGCGAAGCCGTTCGAGGCATCGACGCCCGAGTTTAGCGTTGGAGCGTACGTCGATACAAAGGAACTCCGCTCCGATGACTCGCCTCTCGAGATCAGCCCGTTTTCTATCCAGACACACATCGATGATCTGGGCATTGACGCAGTCACGAAGAAGTTGACGGTTACCTATAAGGATGGATCGGAGCAGATTATCGAAGATGACGACGCAGGGGCGTTCAACTTATATTTTTCTTATACGCGCAATAGCGGAGAGAACATCTGGGTGCCAACGAAGTTGATCGATGTCGACCAAGTGGTCTCAGTAACGCTTGAGGGCACGAGATACACATCAACAGGAGAGACCGAAACAGAAGTACCCTTTACCATCATCTATTCGTAAGATTTGGGGCCGCTTCCTACTAGGGGAGGCGGCCCATTTTGCATTAAATGGACGGTTAGACCGAGCGATATACTTCCGAAAGCGCCGCCGATTTCCATGCGACAGGTGAGAGCAGATCACCGCTGGAGCGCGACATTTTCCCAGATAAAACCGACCAAAATAAACCTGTCCCTTTTTGGCAGGTAGCGTTGCCTCGACGAGCATATCGGATTCCCGGACCGGGCGGCCTGCGGACAAAAGGAATCCCCTCCTGTGCG
>CABUAL010000102.1 GCA_902489515.1 uncultured Collinsella sp.
GTCGAGGGTGATCGGTACGGCGAGGTACTGATTCCCGTGATCGAGCAGGTCGTGCTCGATCTTCCCGACACAGGAACAATTTCCGTCCACGTTATGGACGGCCTGATCGATATGGACAAGTAGGGAGGACAACATGCTGATCGAGACCCTTTCGGTCTTTCCCGAGATGTTTGAGCCCGTCATGTCCACATCGATCTTGGGCCGCGCCCGCAAGGCCGGCCTTTTTGATTTTAAGGCGTATAACCTGCGCGACTGGACGCACGACCGTCATCGTACCGTCGATGACGAGCCGTACGGCGGCGGGCAGGGCATGCTCATGAAGGTCGAGCCTATCGCAGAGGCCATCGAGGCCATTAGCGCAGAGGGTCCCAAGCCCACTGTGGTGTTCTTCACCCCCTGTGGCGAGCCTTTTACGCAGCATGTGGCCGAGCGCCTGCTCAAAAGTGAGCGCCTGCTGTTTGTGTGCAGCCGCTACGAGGGCGTCGACGAGCGTGCGTATGCGTATGCCGATGAGCGTCTGTCGATCGGCGACTACGTGCTTACGGGTGGCGAACTTCCCGCTATGGTCGTTGCCGATGCCGTCGTACGCTTGATTCCCGGCGCCCTGGGCGACGAGATGAGCAATGTGGACGAGTCGTTCTCGACCGCCGAGGACGGAGGCCTGCTCGAGTACGCGCAGTACACCCGTCCCGCCGAGTTCAACGGCGAGGGCGTGCCGCCAGTGCTCGTGAGTGGCGATCACGCCAAGGTCGACGCTTGGCGCCGCAAGAACGCCATCGAGCGCACCTGCCGCTGGCGTCCCGATCTGATCGAGACGGCGCGCCTTACGCCCCAGGAGCGTGCGTACGCGCAGGAGATTTTGGACGCTTCGTATTCGCAGAGCGAGGAGTGAGAATGGTTCCATCGCAGCATTCCGCGTTGAGGGGCGCTTTTGAGTGGATCGTGGTCATCGCGATCGCGCTCGTGGCCACCTTCTTGATTCGCTCGTTTGTGGTCGAGCCCTTTGTGGTGCCCACCGGCTCCATGGAGTCCACGATCGAGATTGGCGACCAGATCCTGGCACAAAAGGTGAGCCTCGAGCTCGGTCAGCCTGTCAGCCAAGGCGATATCGTGGTGTTTCACAACCCCGATGGCACCTCCGAGCATGATGTTCTTGTCAAGCGTGTTATTGCCACGGCCGGCCAGACGGTCGACCTGCAGGATGGCAAGGTGGTCGTTGACGGCCAAGCGCTCGACGAGGACTATACGACGGGCATGAGCTGGCCGCTTTCGGTCCAAGCGCCTGGCGCTCAGGTAAGCTATCCCTACACGGTTCCCGACGGGTGCGTGTGGGTGATGGGCGACAACCGCGAAAACTCTGCCGACTCACGCTACTTTGGTCCCGTCGATCGCTCTGATTTGATCGCTGTGGCGCTTGTGCGCTACTGGCCGCTCAACCGCATCGGCGCTATCGACTAAAAACCGCTATAGTACAGTACCTAACCGTGTAATCGTTTCGACGAGGGGATATTAGAGGCATGAACGCTTCATCGCTTTCCTTCCAAGACATCATCCTGCGCCTCCAGCAGTACTGGGGCGAGCAGGGCTGCGTCATTATGCAGCCCTATGACTCCGAGGTCGGTGCCGGTACCTTCCATACCGCGACCACGCTGCGCTCGCTCGGTCCCGCCGAGTGGCGCACCTGCTATGCGCAGCCCTGCCGCCGTCCCGCCGACGGCCGCTACGGCGAGAACCCCAACCGCATGCAGCACTACTATCAGTTCCAGGTGCTCATCAAGCCCTCGCCGGTCAACGCCCAGGAGCTTTACCTGGGGTCTCTTGCCGCTATCGGTCTGGACCCCAACGACCATGACGTCCGCTTTGTCGAGGACGACTGGGAGAGCCCGACCCTTGGCGCCTGGGGCCTTGGCTGGGAGGTCTGGCTCAATGGCATGGAGGTCACGCAGTTTACGTACTTCCAGCAGGTGGGCGGCATCGAGGTCGACCCCGTGCCCGTCGAGATCACCTACGGCCTAGAGCGTATCGCCATGTACGCTCAGGGCGTCAACTCCGTCTACGACCTGGTGTGGAGCTACCTGCCCGACGGCACGCCCATGACCTATGGCGACGTGTTCCTCGAGAACGAGCGCGAGTTCAGCGCTTATAACTTTGAGGTCGCCAACGTCGAGATGATGCGTCAGAAGTTTGACGACTACGAGGCCGAGTGCCACTCCTGTCTGGAGCGCAAGCTGCCGCTGCCGGCATACGACTGCGTCATGAAGTGCAGCCACGCCTTCAACCTGCTCGATGCCCGCGGCGCGCTGTCCGCGGTCGAGCGTGCCAACTACATCCTGCGCGTCCGCGCCGTCGCCAAGGCGTGCTGCGAGGCCTACATGGCCGAGGTCGCCGGAGTCAACGAGAATGCCGACCAGGAAGGCGAGGTGGCGTAAGCCATGGCAGACGCTAAGGATTTCCTGTTTGAGATCGGTACGGAGGAAATGCCCTCTGCACCGCTGAACAATGCCGTCAAGCAGCTTGGCACCATGATCGCCAAGGGTCTCGACGAGGCCGGTCTGGCCCACGGCGAGGTCCGCGTGATCTCGAGTCCGCGTCGCCTGGCTGCACTCGTTGCCGACGTCGCCACCGCGACCGATGAGGTTCACGAGGTCAAGCGTGGCCCCGCGGCCAACATTGCCTTCGACGCTGACGGTAACGCCACCAAGGCCGCCCAGGGCTTTGCCCGCAAGTGCGGTGTGGCTGCCGAGGACCTTGTCCGTCGCGAGGACACTGACGGTCGCGAGTATGTGTTCGCCGAGAAGAATATTCCCTCCGCACCGGCTACGCCGATTCTGACCGCTCTGTGCGAGAAGACCATCGCCGGCCTGCAGTGGCCCAACTACCGCAGCCAGCGCTGGGGCCACGAGCACGCGACCTTTGTTCGTCCGGTTCGTTGGATCTGCTGCCTTTTGGGCGAGGATGTTGTGCCCGTGTCGTTTGCCGACGTGACGAGTGGCAACACCACGCGTGGTCATCGCGTACTTGGCCCTGGTGACCATGTGGTTGCCAGCCCCGCCGTTTACGAGCAGGTGCTCGAGGACGCCGGCGTGCTTTCTGCCGAGCGTCGTCGCGAGGCCATCCTCGCCGGTATCGCTGAGGTCGAGGCTGCCCGTCCCGGCTGCCATGTCGACACGCCCAAGAAGGTCTTTGAGGAGGTTATCAACCTCTGCGAGTGGCCGACGGTGCTCGTCGGTACTTTCGATGAGGAGTTCCTCAAGGTTCCGCACGAGATCATCTGCGAGTCCATGCTCACCAACCAGCGCTACTTCCCGATCTATGACGGCGAGGGCAAGTTGACGCGTGAGTTCGTGGTCGTCTCCAACAGCAAGCCCGAGAACGCCGAGCGCGTGATCGACGGCAACGAGCGCGTCGTGCGCGCCCGTCTGGACGACGCAAAGTTCTTCTACGAGGAGGACCTGAAGATCTCCCTCGACGAGTTCCGTGAGCGTTTGGCCAAGGTTGCCTTCCAGGAGAAGCTCGGTAGCGTGCTCGCCAAGTCCGATCGCATTGAGCAGCTCGCGCTCGTTATCGCCCGCGAGGCCCATCTTGGTGCCCACCTTGCTGCCGACGCTGCTCGCGCCGCGCACCTGTGCAAGGCCGACCTGGTATCTAACGCCGTCGTTGAGTTCACGAGCCAGCAGGGCGTGATGGGCGGTTATTACGCGACCGCGATGGGGGAGAACGACGAGGTCGCTCATGCCATTCGCGATCATTATCGTCCCCGCTTTGCCGGTGACGAGCTGCCCGAGGGCACCGCTGGCTGCATCGTGGCCTGCGCCGACAAGCTCGATACCATTGCCGGTATCTTTGCCATCGGCGAGCCCCCGACCGGCTCTTCGGACCCCTACGCGCTGCGTCGTGCCGCTATCGGCATCATCAACATCCTGCGCGACCGTCTGCCGATCGACCCCACGTCGCTTATCGACTTCGCCCTCGAGCTCTACAGTGAGCAGGGCATTGAGTTCGACGCCGCCGAGGTCGCCCAGCAGGTTCACGACTTCTTCCATGGCCGCCTGGTGAGCATGGCCCGCGACGAAAAGATCCCGGCCGATACCGTTGCCGCCGTCTCTGCGGTGCACATCATCGCCCCGTCCGTCTTCTTCGCCCGCTGCGCCGCCCTCGACGAGGCCCGCAAGAACGACGCCGAGACGTTCGACAACCTTGCGACCGCCTATGCTCGCGCCGCGCATATCTCCAAGCCCGAGCTGGGCGCGGAGTACGACCGCGCCTTGATGGGCGAGGTCGAGCTCGCGCTTGCCGATGCCTCCGAGGCTGCTCAGACCGCTGTCGACGCCGCCCTTGCTGCCGAGGACTACCCGGCCGCATTTGCCGCCCTCGCCGCCCTGCGCGCGCCCATCGACCGTTTCTTCGATGAGGTCATGGTCATGGACAAGGACGAGCAGCTCCGCGATAATCGCCTTAAGCTGCTCAACCGCTTCGAGGCCGTTTTCTCCGGCATCGCAAACATCGGTGAGCTTGCCCGTAAAAAGTAAGCCAGCCTGCGCGTAAGCGCAAAAGGAGCCCCGCATGGATTGCCCGGTCACCGCTCGTCCCACCGTTATCGTTATCTCCGACTCGCTCGGTGATACCGCTTGTGAGGTGGTGCTTGCGGCGTCCGGGCAATTTGATGAAGGGACTTTTCGTGTTTTGCGCCTGCCTAAGGTGACTTCTGTGGAGCAGGTCAAGTCATTTGTGGGGCCGCGCGTCGATGCCGACCATCGCGATATCGCCGTGTTCCATACCATCGTCGACCCGGCGCTACGTGCTCGTGTGCTCGATTACCTGGGCATGCTGCATATCCGTTCGGTCGACCTGATCGGCCCGACGCTCGCCGTGCTGTCGTCGCTCATCGGTGTACCGCCCAAGGGCGTCGCGGGCGTGATTCACAAGACCGATGACCGCTATTTCCATCGTATCGAGGCCATGGAGTATTTCGTTGAGCACGATGACGGGCGCGGCTGCGACGATCTGTCGGGTGCCGATATCGTGCTGCTGGGCGTATCGCGCACGTCCAAGACGCCGCTGTCGATGTTTTTGGCCTTTCAAGGTTACAGGGTTGCCAATGTTCCGTTGGCCCATGGCATGGAGCCGCCCAAGTCAATTTACGAGGTCGACCCGATGCGTTTGTTTGGCCTGATTTCGACCGTCGACGTTATTTCCGAGATTCGCGATAGCCGCTTGGGCGATGACTACGCCCGTGCCGTTGCCGGCTCCTATGCCGAGCCCGAGAGCGTGCGCAGCGAGCTCGAGGAAGCTCGTGCCCTCATGAAGCGCCTAGGCTGCTTTGTGGTGCGTACCGACGGCAAGGCCATCGAGGAAAGCGCTGCCGAGATCATTAGCCACTTGGAGGAAATCCAAGAAGCCCGCGCCCGCCGCGCCGCCAGTCGCGCCTAATATTAGTAGCATTTTGATAAAGCGATTTAGCAAAAACATCGCATCTGACCTGCTTTTTTATTGTAGTGGTATCTTCATAAGGTAACCAACTTTACCTACCGTTTACCGCCAGTTTTAGCACGTTTACCAAACCGCGTATCCTCTGCTCAAGCCCGTTCAAATCCGGCCGTATAGTTCCCTCACGGCCCGCATCCGGCGGGTCGATTCGTTACCACGGTCGTGCGCGTAAGTGCATGGAAGGGGAAGTATCGTGAGCGATTGCAAGAGGGTTTACCGTTTTGGAACCGACGCCCAGGGCACCTGTGTCACTGAGGGCGACAAGTCCATGAACTTCGTGCTTGGCGGCAAGGGCGCAAACCTTGCCGAGATGAGCCGCATCGGCCTGCCGGTTCCCGGTGGCTTTACCATTACCTGCCAGACTTGCGTCGAGTACTCCGGTGCCGGCAACGTGTGGCCCGGGGGCGCACTCGATGAGATCGTTGCTGCCGAGGCGGACCTCGAGGCCCGCTGCGGCAAGAAGCTCGGCGACGCCTCCGATCCGCTGCTCGTGTCGGTTCGCTCGGGCGCTCCGTTCTCCATGCCCGGTATGATGGACACGGTCCTCAACTTGGGCCTCAATGACGATTCCGTCCAGGGCCTCATCGCGCAGACGCAGAACCCGCGTTTTGCCTGGGATAGCTACCGCCGCTTTATCCAGATGTTTTCCAATGTCGTCATGGGCGTTGACGCCGACCTGTTCGAGAACGCCCTGACCCAGGCCCGTCTGGTCGCCGGCGTTCGCGTCGATTCCGAGCTTTCGGCCGAGGACCTGCAGGAACTCGTCGAGACCTTTAAGGGCATCTTCTCCGAGAACGTCGATGCCTCCCTGTATCCCGAGCTCGAGGTCGCTGACGGCAAGCCCGTTTTCCCGCACGACCCGGAGCTTCAGCTACGCCTTGCCATCCAGGCCGTCTTTGGCAGCTGGATGAACGAGCGTGCCTGCATCTACCGCAAGCAGCATGGCATTTCCGACGACCTCGGCACCGCCGTCAACGTGCAGGCCATGGCCTTTGGCAACAAGGGCGAGACCTCTGCGACGGGCGTCGCCTTTACGCGTAATCCGGCTGACGGCACCAAGGAGTTCTACGGTGACTTTTTGGTTAATGCCCAGGGCGAGGACGTCGTCGCCGGTATCCGCAACACCGAGCCCATCGCCGACCTCAAGGCCACCCCGGGCCTCGAGTCTGCAGGTGAGGAGCTCGAGCGCGTGTTCCTGACGCTCGAGGACCATTACCGCGATATGTGCGATATCGAGTTCACCATCGAGCAGGGCAAGCTCTGGATGCTCCAGACACGCGTGGGTAAACGCACTGCCATCGCCGCCCTGCGCATCGCCATCGAAATGGTCGAGGA
>CABUAL010000103.1 GCA_902489515.1 uncultured Collinsella sp.
CGATACGGGCGAGCAGGCGCTCGAGATCGTTGACATGCTCGTGCGTTCCGGCGCCATCGATGCCATCGTCGTTGACTCCGTCGCTGCGCTGACCCCGCGTGCCGAGATCGAGGGAGAAATCGGCGACACTACGGTCGGTCTTCAGGCTCGCCTGATGAGCCAGGCGCTCCGCAAGCTCGCCGGCTCGCTGTCCAAGTCCAACACGACGTGCATCTTCATTAACCAGCTGCGTGAGAAGATCGGCGTCATGTTCGGCAACCCCGAGACCACGACGGGCGGCCGCGCCCTTAAGTTCTTCTCTTCGGTGCGTATCGACATTCGCCGCATCGACAGCATTAAGCTTAAGGACGAGGTTATCGGTAACCGCGTGCGCGCCAAGGTCGTTAAGAACAAGGTGGCAGCTCCGTTCCGTTCTGCTGAGTTCGACATCATGTACGGTACGGGCATCTCTAAGGAGGGCTCGATTCTGGACATGGCTGTCGAGTGCGGCATCTGCAAGAAGATGGGCTCCTGGTTTGCCTATGGCGAGGACAAGCTCGGCAACGGTCGCGAGGCCGCCAAGGCGTTCCTGCGCGAACACCCCGATTGCGCTGACGAGATTGAGCATAAGGTCCGCCTTGCCTGCGGGCTTGAGTTTGATGACGATGCTCCTTCCGAGGTCGAGCTGACCGATCAGCCTGCGCCTGAGGAGTTTGACGAGCTTTACGCCATCGATGGTTCCGCCATGCTCGATGATGACGACGAGTAGCGGTTACGCTCATGTCGTATACGGTGACCGAGGCCACGGTCGTCTTTCCCGATAAGAAGGCGGCCTCCTCGTTCTCGAGCGGGTATGCGTCCAAAAAGCCTTGCGCACATATCGATTGTGAGCTTGAGGGCGGTTTTGAGCGGTCCATTTGGATTCCCGTGCGGGTCGCGCGGCTGTATGTCAAAAACCGCCCCGATCTTCCCTGTGATTGGGACAACTTTCGTGAGGCGGTGCAGCTCATCGAGCGTAAATGTGCACTTACCATGGTGACCGAGATGTTATCGCGCCGCGACCATGCGACGGGTGAGGTCCGTGACAAGTTGGCTCGCTACGGCTTTCGCCAGCCCGCGATTGATTTCGCCGTCGAGCCACCGAGTATCGCTTTTTAGACGAGAACCGCTTTTGCTCGTACTTTATCGAGGAACGCAAGCGGCGCGGTTGGGGACAGCGCAAAATCGAGACCGAGCTCAAGCGACGTCATGTTGTGCTCGATGACATTCCCGGTTATCCCGAGGATTATTATGCCGTCGAAGACGATTTGGCGCGTGCGTCAGCCCTGCTCGCCAAGCGGCGTGTTCCAGAGACGCGCGGATTCGAAAAACTGGTTCGGTTTTTGATGGGCAAGGGCTTCTCGTATCACATCGCCGCCGATGCCGTTAAGGCACGTCTCGATGCCGAATGCGAGGAATGTGCACTTTAGGCGTATGCGTTTTGTGGCCCCGCCGTTCACCGCGTTTTAACCGCCGTACTGGGGCCATTTATTTGACAGTTGTTGTGGTTCAACGTACGATAAACACTGTCATTTGCTTTGTGATATGTGCTCATCTGTGATGAGTTTGTTTATATGTTTATCTGTATCCGACCCGCATAAGCTGCGCCCATATTACTCAAATGTCGCGAGCCGTTCATAAGGACGGTTCGCTTTGTTGTGTAACGAATCCATAAAAAGGAGTGAGCATGCCTATCATTGCAGCGCTCGTTGGCATCGTTTTGGGTGCCATCGCCGCCATTGCCTACATGCGCACCGCCAAGCAGGGTAGTCTTCACGAGGCCGACGAAAAGATCCAGTCGGCACACGCACAGGCTGAGTCCCTGATCGGTGATGCAAAGCGTCAGGCCGAGACCCTCAAAAAAGAGGCTCTGCTCGAGGCTAAAGAGGAGATCATCAAGAACAAGCAGGCCGCCGAGGCCGAGGACAAGCAGCGTAAGAGCGAGATTCGTACGCTCGAGAACCGCGTGATGCAGCGCGAGGAATCCCTCGATCGCCGCAACGACGCTCTCGACAAGCGCGAGCATCAGCTGTCCAGTCAGGCCGGTCAGGTCGAGAAGCGCTCCCGTGAGCTCGAGGAGCTCTGCGCAAAGCAGACCTCCGAGCTCGAGCGTATCGCCGACCTTACCCGCGAGGATGCCCACAAGGAGCTCCTCGATAAGGTTCGCGGCGAGGTCACCCACGAGGCCGCCACGATCATTCGCGAGTCCGAGCAGCAGGTTCGCGCCGAGTGCCACAAGACCGCCCAGGAGATTCTTTCCCTGGCGATTCAGCGCTGCGCTGCCGACCACACTGCCGAGGTCACCGTTACCTCCGTGCACATTCCCTCTGATGACCTCAAGGGCCGTATCATCGGTCGCGAGGGTCGCAACATCCGCACCTTCGAGCAGGTTTCCGGCGTCAACCTCGTGATCGACGACACGCCCGAGACCGTCGTTCTTTCGAGCTTCGATCCGGTCCGTCGTGAGACCGCCCGTGTTGCTCTGGAGAACCTCATCGCCGACGGCCGCATTCACCCCGCCCGCATCGAGGAGATGTATCACAAGGCTGCCGACCTGGTTCAGCAGCGCGTGCGCGAGGCTGGCGAGCAAGCTGCATTCGATACCGGCATTCACGACCTGCACCCCGAGATCGTCAAGACCCTTGGTGCCCTGCGCTACCGTACCTCGTTTGGTCAGAACGTGCTTCAGCACTCCCTCGAAGTCTCTGACCTGTGCGGCGTGATGGCTTCCGAGCTTGGCCTGGACGTTGTGACCGCCAAGCGCGCCGGCCTGCTGCACGACCTGGGCAAGGCAATCGACCATGACGTCGAGGGGCCGCATGCCGTCATCGGCGCTGAGCTTGCCCGCCGTTATGGCGAGAAGCCCGTTATCGTCCACGCTATCGAGGCTCACCATGCCGATGTCGACCCCAACACGGTGCTCGATGTCCTGGTGCAGGCCGCCGATGCTGTCTCTGCCTCTCGCCCCGGTGCCCGTCGCGAGTCTGCCGAGAACTACATCAAGCGTCTTGAGAAGCTCGAGGAGATCGCCAACTCTCATGACGGCGTCGAGCGTACCTATGCCATGCAGGCCGGTCGCGAGGTCCACGTCATGGTTCAGCCGGACAAGATCTCCGATGCCCAGTCCACGGTTCTGGCTCACGATATCGCCCATCAGATCGAGGAAGAGATGGAGTATCCCGGTCAGGTGCGCGTCGTCGTGATTCGCGAGAGCCGCGCTGTCGATATCGCTAAATAATATGAGCGACGCGAACGAGCTCATCTCATTTATCGCGTCGATGTCGGGGGAGGGCAACCTTCGCGTCGAGGAGAACCTTGGCGAGGGGTATGTCCGCCTCCGCGTTTCGGAGGCCGAGCGGCGCCAGGCAAAGCACGACATTCAGCATGTCGAGGATATCGTCATCGAAATGCTCCGTAATGCTCGCGATGCCGGCGCCGACAAGGTCTATCTCGCCACGACCAAGGAAGATGGCGTCCGCACGCTTGTCTTTCTGGATAACGGCTCGGGTGTTCCGCAGGATATGCAAGAGCGAATCTTCGATGCTCGCGTTACCTCAAAGCTCGAGAGCATGAAGATGGACCGTTGGGGCGTTCACGGTCGTGGCATGGCATTGTTTTCGATCAAGCAGAACACCGACGAGGCCCGCGTGGTCACGTCTGGTGTCGATCTTGGCTCAGCCTTTAAGGTGAGCGTTGCGGCCGACCGCCTCAGCGAGCGTGCCGATCAGTCCAGCTGGCCCCAGGCCGTCAAGGATGAGGACGGACGTTATGTCTGTGCTCGCGGTCCGCATAATATTATTCGCGCTGCCTGTGAGTTTGCGCTCGAGGAGTTGCGTGGTTGCGATGTCTATCTTGGTTCTCCGTCTGAGATTGCCGCGACCCTTTATGCTCAGGCGTCAAGTCGGCTCGATACGTCTCGTCTCCTGTTTATTGATGATGAGAGCGAGCTTCCGGTTGTCGATCGTTTAGGCCTTGCCTCTGATGCCGAGGACTTTATTCGTATTTGTTCGGGTTTGGGTCTTGAAATGTCCGAGCGCACGGCCCATCGCATTTTGGCAGGGCAGATTAAGCCCGTTCGCGGTGTGACTGCGCGTCTGCTGCGCGAGCGTGACTCATCCTCGCATGCGCCGGCTCCTGTCGATCTCGCGAAGGATCGTCGTGGGCTGCGTATTGCCAAGGATGACATGGCACAGTTTTCGCGTGCTGTGGAGCGCGACTTTAATGACCTTGCCGCCCGGTACTATCTCAATCTTTGCGGCGACCCAAAGATCCGTGTTTCGCGTGATCGTATCACCGTGACCTTCGATCTTGCCAAAGAGGAATAGTGCCTTTACCGAGTCCACTCGGTACGATAAAGTTATTGCAGTTAAAACGTACTTTTAAACGCAGGAGTTTCTTCATGGATTGCCTGAAGGTATCAAGCAAATCATCGCCCGCGTCCGTTGCCGGCGCCATCGCCGGCATGGTCAAGGATGGTGTACCCGTCAACATCCAGTGTGTCGGTGCCGGTGCTGTCAACCAGGCCATTAAGGCCGTTGCTATCGCGCGCGGTTTTTTGATTCCAACCGGTTTTGATATTTCCTGCGCGCCTGTGTTCTCCGACATCCTCATTAACGGGGAGTCGCGCACGGCCATCCGCCTTTCTATCTACGTTCACCAGATCAATCGAGCTGCTATGGATAACGTCGTCATGGATGATGTTAAGCCTGTGGCATAGCTTCTGCTTGCCTCGTTTCGCTCCCCATCGTTAGGACTTATGCACATGGACCAGCGTTCCGTACGCGATATTCTTGCCGGTAAAACCTACTTTATCCGCACCTTTGGCTGTCAGATGAATCAGCACGACTCCGAGCGTGTGAGCGGTCTGCTCGATTCGTATGGTTGCCTCATGGCGCTCGATCCCGAGCATGCCGATATTGTTGTCTTCATGACATGCTGCGTGCGCGAGGCCGCCGATACTCGCCTGTACGGCCAGTGCAATTCCTGTAAAAGCCTGCCGCCTTCGCCTTCGGGCAAGCGTGTGGTTGCCGTTGGTGGTTGCATCGCGCAGCGCGATGGCGAGGGCCTGCTCACCAACGTCGATAACGTCAATGTCATCTTTGGTACGCATTCCATCGCACATGTGGCAGAGCTCATTGCCGAGGCGTTCCTTGATGGCAAGCGTCATATCCGCACCAATGAGCATGAGGATACGGATGCCATGAGCATGCCGTGGCATCGCGAGACCCAGTATCACGCTTGGGTGCCCATCATGACGGGCTGCAATAATTTCTGTACCTATTGCATCGTTCCGTACGTGCGCGGTCGCGAAAAGAGCCGCTCCTTCGAGGAGATTGTCGACGAGGTGACCGGTTTGGTGCGCCAGGGCGTGCGTGAGATTACGCTGCTGGGCCAAAACGTTAACTCATATGGTCGCGATCTGTTTGGCAAGCCGCGTTTTGCCGATTTGCTGCGTGCCGTGGGCGATACGGGTGTGGAGCGCATCTTCTTTACGTCTTCGCATCCCAAGGATCTGCTGCCCGAGACCATCGACGCCATGGCCGAGACGCCTGCTGTTATGCCGCAGCTGCACTTGGCCGTCCAGTCAGGTTCGACGCGGATCCTCAAAGAGATGAATCGCCGTTATACACGCGAGGACTATTTGGGCCTGGTCGATCGCATTCGCAACCGTATGCCCGATATCGCGCTCTCGACCGACATTATCGTCGGCTTCCCAGGCGAGACTGAAGAAGACTTTGAGCAGACGCTCTCGCTTGCCGAGACGGTCCGCTATGCCCAGGCCTATACCTTCATCTATTCCAAGCGCGCCGGTACCCCGGCCGCAGAGATTGACGATCCTACGCCGCATGAGGTTATTCTCGAGCGTTTCAACCGCCTGGTTAAGGTTATCGAGACCACGGCACACGAGTATAACCAGGGTGAGCTCCATACTGTGGTGCCGGCGCTCATTGAGGGAGCGAGTAAAAAGAACAACGCGGTCCTGCTGGGCAAGAGTCCCAAGAATCAGACCGTTCATGCGCCCATCCCTGAGGGCTACAGCATCGATCAGCTTGTTGGCAAGATCGTTGATGTTGACGTTGACGTTGCCAAGACCTGGTATTTGTCTGGCTCCGTTGTGGGCGAGCCGCGCTAATGGTTTCTCCCAGGGCAGGTCTTTCCGCCGTTGCGATCGTCGGTCCGACGGCGGTTGGTAAGAGTGATGTTGCCGACCGTTTGGCAGCTCGTCTTTCGTCCGAAGTGCTGTCGTGCGATGCGATGCAAATCTATCGCGGCATGGACATCGGTACCGCAAAGATGGCGCCCGATGAGTGTACGGCGCCGCTGCGTCTCGTCGACATTGTCGAGCCGGGTGTGGCATATTCTGCTGCGCTTTATCAGGCTGACGCTCGCGCGCATATTGAACGTCTCCTTGGTTCGGGTTGCCTGCCGGTTTTTTGCGGAGGTACGGGGCTGTATCTCAAGGCCGCCCTGGATGAGATGGATTTTCCCTCGGGCGAGCTTGAGGGCGATCGTCGCGCGGGGTATCAGGAACTTGCCGAGCGCATAGGCGAGGAAGCGCTGCACGCGCTGCTTGCCGAGCGTGACCCCGAGTCCGCTGCGGTCATCCACCCCCATAATGTTCGTCGCGTGATTCGGGCGCTCGAAATGCACGATGATGGTGTGTCCTACGCGCAGCAAAAGTCGCAGTTTAGTGTTCCGCGCGAGCATTATCATGCTCTATGGTTTGGTCTGACGCGTAATCGCGAGGTTCTCTACGAGCGCATTAACCTGCGTGTCGATCTGATGTTTGA
>CABUAL010000104.1 GCA_902489515.1 uncultured Collinsella sp.
CCTCGGGAGCAGCCTCGGCCTCGGCGCCCTTCTTGGCAGCGGCAGTCGTGCGCTTGCGCGTCGTCGTTGCCTTGGCGGCAGTCGTCTTTGCTGCGGCGGTCTTGGTGGCAGCGGCCTTCGTGGCCGTAGCTTTCTTGGCCGTCGTCTTGCGCGTCGTAGGCTTCTTGGCGGCAGGCTTCGCAGCCGGCTTATCCTTAGCCTCGGGAGCTGCTTCAACCGGCTTCTCCTCAGCCTTGGGCTCCTCAGCAGCAGCGGGCGCCTCAACAACCGGCTCGGCCTTAGGCTCCACAACGGCCTCAGCCTTCTCAGCCACAACCACGGGCTCGTCGACAACCGCCGCCGGCCTCTCGATCTCCGGATGCATAAAGAAGTACAGGTCCAGATACTTATCGGCCGAGCGCGTCCAGCTAAAGTCCTGGCTCATAGCCTGCGTGACCAGCTGGTTCCAGGCATCGCGGTTGTCCCAGAACAGGCGTGCCGCGCGGAACACGGCGTCGCCCATCTCGTCGCCGTTAAAGTTGCTAAACGAGAAGCCCGTGCCCTCGCCGGTAAACTCGTTGTACGGGATCACAGTGTCCTTCAGGCCACCGGTCTCGCGCACGATGGGCAGGGTGCCGTAGCGCATGGCGATGATCTGCGACAGGCCGCAGGGCTCAAACTTCGAAGGCATCAGGAACATGTCGGCAGCGGCGTACATACGCTGCGACAGCGCCGGGTCAAACTCGATGCGCGCGGCCATGGTGCCGGGGTATTTGTCCTGGAAGTAGCGCAGACCGTCCTCGTAGTCGCGGTCGCCGGTGCCCAGTACCGCCACCTGTACGCCGCCGGCCAGAATGCGGTCAAGCGCGTACATGACCAGGTCCATGCCCTTCTGACGCGTCAGACGCGTGACCATCACCATAAGCGGACGGTCGTCGCGCACCTCGAGCCCCAGCTCTTCCTGCAGCTTGGCCTTGCAGACGGCCTTGCCGGAGCGGTCCTCAACCGTGTAGTTGGCGGCAATGCGCTTGTCGGTCGCCGGGTCAAAGCCCGCCACGTCAATGCCATTCAAAATGCCCTGCAGCGCGTAAGAGCGCTCGCGCAGCACGCCGTCCAGGCCCTCGCCAAACTCGGGCGTCTGGATCTCGCCGGCATAGGTGGGGCTCACCGTGGTGATAGCGTCGGCATAGCGCAGCGCGCCCAGCATGTAGTTGACGCTGCAGGCGTCGCAGCGTAGCTGCGAGGCGGCCGCCGGAATGTGCGCCACACCCAGGATGTCCTCCAACACGGTGTCGCTAAACTGGCCCTGGAACGCCACGTTGTGGATCGAGAACACGGTCTTCACACGGTCGTACAGCGGTAGGCCCTGGTAGAACTCGCGCAGGAACACGGGTGCCAGCGCCGTCTGCCAGTCGTTGCAGTGCAGGATGTCGCACTCAAAGCCGGCCGGCAGGTGCTGCAGACTCTCGGTGATGGCCTTGGAGAAGAACGCAAAGCGCTCGCCGTCGTCAAAGAAGCCGTACGGATAGTCGCGCGCAAAGTAGCGCTCGTTGTCGATAAACATATAGGTGACGCCGTCGTGCTCGAGCTTCTCCAGCCCGCAGTACTCGTTGCGCCATCCCAGGCTCACATAAAAGTCGGCAAAGTGCTCCATCTGCGCCTTGTACTCGTCCTTGATGGTGGCGTACTTGGGCACCATCACGATGACTTCGGCGCCGGCGCGAACGAGCGCCGCAGGCAGCGAGCCCGCCACGTCACCCAGGCCACCGGTCTTAACAAACGGTGCGCACTCGGCCGAGGCAAACACGATCTGCATCTTTTTGCTGGTTTCTGCCATATTGTCTCCCATGTTGCAATTCGAGAATAGCCGCCAGGCGCGAACCGGGCGGCTATTCTACATGTTACGAGCGATGTTGCGGTGCCAACGTTAACGTACGATCGTGGTGTCAGAAGTTAACGGAGCCTTGCCCAGCACCAGGATGTTCTCGGGCGTGCCGCGAAGCTCGGTGTTGGTGGGAACCACGTTGTTCTTGTCCAGGATGGCGTTCTCAACGCGGGCGCCGCTCTTGATGATGCAGCTCTGGTTGATGATCGAGTTGGTCACCGAGGCGCCTTCCTCAACCACGACGCCGCGCGATAGGATCGAGTTGCGCACGGTGCCCTTGATGATGCAGCCGGCCGAGATGATCGAGTTGCACGCGTGGCTGCCGGTCGCATAGCGCGAAGGCGGCACGTCGTGGGCCTTGGTCAGGATCGGGCGCTCGGGGTCAAAGAGCTGGTCGGCCACGGTCTGGTCGAGCAGGTCCATGCTGCGGCGATACAGCGACTTCTCGCTAAACACGCCCACAACCTCGCCCTTGTACTCGTAGCTGCACACGTCGATGTTGCCAAAGTCGCCCTGGAGTGCCTCGAGCAGGTCCAGATAGTCGGCGGCCTGGTAGTGGTCGATGATCTCGAGCAGCGTCTCGCGGTTGACGATGCAGCAGTCCATAGAGGCGTTGTCACCGTACACGACGCCGGCGCTCACGCCCGTCAGACGGCCGTTCTCGTTAATTTCGAGTTTGGTCTCGTCATCAACGTTGCGCGTGGCCTTGCAGTACACCACGGTCATCTGGGCACCGGAGTTCTCGTGCGCCTCGATGATGGTGTTGAGGTCCATGTTAAAGATGATGTTGGTGCCCATCATCACAACGTAGGGCTTGTCCGAGCGCTGGAACAGCGTCTTGTTGGAGATGATGTCGCGCAGCAGGAAGCGCATGCCGCCCTTGGTGGTGCCATACGCGTTGCCGGGGACCATGAACAGGCCGCCCTTCTTGCGGTCCAAGCCCCAGTCCTTGCCCGAGCCCACGTGGTCGATCAGCGAGCGGTAGTTGCCCGGCATGACGACGCCGACGGTCTTGATGCCGGCATTCATCATGTTGGACAGCGGGAAGTCGATCAGGCGGTAGCGGCCCAAAAACGGAACGGACGCGATGGGGCGGTCCTTGAGCAGCACGCTGCCGTAGGTCGAAGAGTAGTTAGCGGTGATATAACCGATGGCCTTGCGATTGATCATCGGATCATTCCCCCTTCCCGATAACGACGTCATTTCCAACGACGGCCGTATCCTTGGTGGTATCGACAGAGCCGAGCTTCACGCCCTCTTCGACCGTGGAGTTCTCGCCCAAAATTGCGCGGCAGATGTGTGCGCCGCTCTTAACGTGCGCGCCCGGCAGCAGCACGGAGTCCTCGACCACGGCGCGCTCCTCGATGATGACATCGGTCGAAAGGATCGAGTGGCGAGCGGTGCCGTAGATCTTGCAGCCGTTGGAGACCAGGCAGTCGTCCAGGCGGCCGTCCGGGCCAATGTAGTGCGGCGGTCGCGTGGTGATGTTGGACATGATGGGGAAGTGCTTGTCAAAGAGGTCGAACTCGGGGTTGTTGCCCAGCAGGTCCATCGAGGTCTCGTGGAAGCTGGCGATGGTGCCAACATCCTTCCAAAAGCCGTGGAACTCATAGCTGTACAGGCGCTTGTTCTCGCCGAGCAGCTTGGGGATGATGTCCTTGCCAAAGTCGTGGCTCGAGCGCTGGTCCAGAGCGTCCTGCTCGAGCGCCTCGATCAGGACGTCGGCCGAGAAGATGTAGATGCCCATAGACGCGAGGTTCGAATCGGGCTTATCGGGCTTCTCGGTGAACTTGGTGATGCGGCCGTCCTCGGGGTCGGTGGTCAGGATGCCAAAGCGGCTGGCCTCTTCCCACGGCACGGGCATAACGCTCACCGTGAGGTCGGCGTTGTTCTCAATATGCGTCTTGAGCATCTTGCGGTAGTCCATGCGATACAGGTGATCGCCCGAAAGAATCAGGACGTACTTGGGGTCGTTGGCCTTGATGTAGTCGAGGTTCTGCGTAATGGCGTCGGCCGTGCCCGCATACCAGGCGCCACCGGTCTGCGTCTCGTACGGCGGCAGGATCGACACGCCGCCGTCGCGGCTGTCCAGATCCCATGCCTCGCCGGAGCCCACGTAGGCATGCAGCAGGTAGGGGCGATACTGCGTCAGAACGCCCACCGTGTCGATGCCCGAGTTGGAGCAGTTGGAGAGCGAGAAGTCGATAATGCGGAACTTGCCACCAAAGCTAACCGCCGGCTTAGCGATCTTTTGGGTGAGTGCCCCCAATCGGCTGCCCTGTCCTCCTGCGAGGAGCATCGCGATGCATTCTTTCTTACTCATCGATTTCTCCTTCTGTCATCGATGTTTCTTAACCCATTAGCGACGGGCGCGGCGCAACGTCACGCCCGTCGAGTAATGCCGTGCTGGCAAAGGGAGCTCGCGCGCCTTTATGCGTGCCAGATCTCGTCGCGGTACTCGCGAATGGTGCGGTCGCTCGAGAACCAGCCAGAGGAGGCGGTGTTGAGCAGCGCCTTGCGGTTCCAGGTCTCCTGGTCGCCGTAGCTGTTCGTGAGCTTCTCCCACGCATCCACGTAGCTGCGGAAATCGGCCATAACCAGGTCGGGGTCGTTGTTGTTCATGAGCTCGTTGTAGATGCTCTCGAAGTTGCCCGAAAGGCCCGCAAAGGTGTTGTCCTTGAGCTCGTCCATTACGCGGCCCAGGCGCTCGCGGTCGCCGTTGAGCGTATCCCACGCAAAGTAGCTGTTGGATGCCCAGAGCTGCTCGACCTCGGGAGCGGTCAGGCCAAAGATGGCCTCGTTCTCGCGGCCAGCCAGGTCGGCGATCTCGATGTTGGCGCCGTCGAGGGTGCCCAGCGTGATGGCGCCGTTCATCATGAGCTTCATGTTGGACGTGCCCGAGGCCTCCTTGCCGGCCGTGGAGATCTGCTCCGAGATCTCGGCGGCAGGGTAGATGAGCTGAGCGTTACTCACGCGGAAGTTGGGGATAAAGCAGACCTTCATGACCTCGTTGACGCGCGGGTCGTTGTTGATGACGTCGGCCACGGAGTTAATGAGGCGGATGGTCTCCTTGGCAAAGGTGTAGCTCGAGGCAGCCTTGCCGCTAAAGATGAAGGTCGTCGGCGTCACGTGGAAGTTGGGATCGGCGATGCGACGGTTGTAGATGTCCATCACCTTCATGATGTTCATGAGCTGGCGCTTGTAGGCATGGAAGCGCTTTACCTGGACATCGAAGACGGTGTTGGGGTCGATAACCAGACCGGTCTCGGCCTTGACGTAGGCGGCCAGGCGCTCCTTGTTGGCGCGCTTGGAGGCACCCACGGCCTTCAGGAACTCGGTGTCGTCCTTAAACTCCTTGAGCTTCTCCAGCTCAAAGGCGTCCTTAAGCCAGCCATCGCCAATGGCCTCGGTCACGAGCTTGGCATAGGTGGGGTTGGCCTCGGCAAAGAAGCGACGGTGCGAGATGCCGTTGGTCTTGTTGTTGAACTTCTCGGGCGTCAGGGCATAGAAGTCCTTGAGCACGATGTTCTTGATGATGTCGGAGTGGATCTTGGCCACGCCGTTGACGCTGTGGCTGCAGATCACGGACAGGTTGGCCATGCGAATCTCGCCGTCCCACAGGATGGCGGTCTGGCGCAGACGCTCCTGCCAGCCCTCCTGAGTGGTGTCGAACGACTCGTGCCAACGACGGCTGATCTCGTCGATGATCTGGTACACGCGGGGGAGGAGCTTGGAGAACGTGCCGATGGGCCATTTCTCCAGAGCCTCGGGCAGGATGGTGTGGTTGGTGTAGCTCACAACCTGCGTCACGATGTTCCAGGCGTCGTCCCACTCGAGCTTCTTCTCGTCGATGAGGATACGCATGAGCTCGGGGCCGCACATGGCGGGGTGCGTGTCGTTAGTATGGATTGCCACAAACTGCGGAAGCAGCTCCCAGTTCTCGCCGTGCTCCTTCTCAAAGGTGTCGAGCAGGCTGTAGATGCCGGCCGAAACAAACAGGTACTCCTGCTTCAGGCGCAACAGACGGCCGTGCTCGCCGGCGTCGTTGGGGTAGAGGATGGCGCTGATTGCCTCGGCCTCGGCGCGCTCAGCGTCGGCCAGGGCATAGTCGCCGCGGTTGAAGGCCTCCAGATCGAAGTGCTCCTCGACCGGCTCGGCGGCCCAGACGCGCAGCTTGTTGACGGTCTCGCCGGCATAGCCCACGACGGGGATGTCATAAGGGACGGCCAGGATATCCTGCGTGTCCACCGTGCGGTAGAACGTGCGGCCGTTCTCCTCAAAGCCCTCAACGCGGCCACCGAACTTAATGGTCACGGCCTTGTCCTGACGGCGGACCTCCCAGGGATAGCCGTGGGTGAGCCACTCGTCGGTGGCCTCGACCTGGCTGCCGTTGACGATCTCCTGCTTAAACAGGCCGTAGCGGTAGCGCATGCCGTTGCCGTAGCCGGCAATGCCCTCGGCTGCCATGGAATCCAGGAAGCATGCGGCCAGACGGCCCAGGCCACCGTTGCCCAGAGCCGGATCGGGCTCCTGGTTCTCGATAACGGACAGGTCAAAGCCCATGTCGTCAAGCGCCTCGGCGACCATGTCGCGCACGCCAAAGTTAAGCAGGTAGTTGTCGAGTAGGCGGCCGATCAAAAACTCGATCGAGAAGTAGTACACGCGCTTTTTGCCCTCATAACCGTTCCGGGAGAAACATCCCCGGGGGAAAGGAACGTATGAATAAGATCTTCGACAACAAGCAGGAGTTTACCGAGCTCTATCGCGATGCCGTCATGAGCATCAGCGGCAAGAGCATCGAAGCCGCCAGCGACCTCGACCGCTTTAACGCCCTGGCCAAGCTCGTGGCCGAGAAGGCCCGCACCGTTGCCACCAAGAGCGACGCCCGCGCCACCGCCGGTTGCCCAGAGCCGGAT
>CABUAL010000105.1 GCA_902489515.1 uncultured Collinsella sp.
CCTGCCGCCTTGGGGGACTGTGGGGCACGGCCGGCAGCTGCGGCGCGTTCGCGCCTGCTGCCTAGGGTGACTTTGGGGTCGATTGGGGTTGTCTGCACAATTCGCGGTATTATGTTGCGGAGTTTTGAAAGGAGCCGCTGGTGGTCACGACGACGTTTGCTTCGCCTTTGGGCGAAATCTTGCTTGCCGCTGATGGCCGCGGTCTGACGGGACTTTGGTTTGAGGGGCAGGAGCATTTTGGCTCCACGCTTCTCCGGGAAGACTCCGAACATGTTGAAGGCGCCGATGCGGTTTCTGGTGCTGGCGGCATGTCTTCGGTGAATCCGACAAACGGTGCTGCCTCGTCGGTACTTGAGCGTTCTTGGGCTTGGCTGAATGCTTATTTTGCGGGGCAGGAGCCTCGGTTTACGCCGCCGTTGCATATGATTGGTACGGCGTTTCAGCGCGAGGTTTGGTACGAGCTGCTTTCCATTCCGCGTGGCGAGGTCGCCACGTATGGCGAGATTGCCCAGCGTGTTGCTGCTCGACATCGTGTGCCGGGAAACGAGGATCCCGTTGTGTCTCCTCGTGCGGTGGGGGCTGCGGTCGCGCGTAATCCCATTTCGATTATTGTGCCGTGCCATCGCGTGGTTGCCGCCGACGGGTCGCTCAACGGATATGCCGGCGGCCTCGACCGCAAGGAGTGGCTGCTTCGGCTTGAGGGCGCGTACGAGGAGTAACGCTCGAGCACTTTGCATAACTAGGACGCCGTGAAAGGACGAGTCACTGTCCCTTCGCGCTCGGTATGCGTCCAAGCCCTCGGCATCTGGGCCTTAAGTTTGGCTAAGCCATATCCTGCGTATTTGAAAACGTGCAGGTTGAGCAGCTAAGGCTGCGCTAAGGCGGCTGGCGGTGCGCTATCATCGGCAATATCGAAATCTGTATAGCCGCGCGCCAAAGGAACAACTATGAAGCTGATGCTTGCCGAGGACGAACCCGGCCACTCCCGTGCCCTTACCGCGATTCTTCAACATAGCGACTACGAGGTCGACACCGCCCTCGACGGTCTGACGGCGCTCGAATATCTGCTCGCCAACGACTATGACGCCGCAATCCTGGACATCATGATGCCCGGCATGGATGGCATTGAGGTGCTCAAGCGCACACGCGCCGCCGGTAAGCGTCTGCCCATCATTATGCTCACGGCAAAAAGCGAGGTGTCCGATAAGGTCGAGGGCCTGGATGCCGGTGCCAACGATTATCTGACCAAGCCGTTTGCCGCCAAGGAGCTGCTTGCGCGTATTCGTGCCATGACGCGTGCCGCGACGGCAATTGACGCCACGACGCTCAGCGTGGGCAACGTGCGTCTCGACACGGCATCGTGCACGCTCGTTGGCCCTTTGGGCGAGGAGCACCTGGCCAATCGTGAGTTTCAGCTTATGGAGCTCTTTATGCGCAACTCCGGCACGCGCATGCCCACCGAGCGTCTGATGCTCGGGGTTTGGGGTGAGGACGCGCCCGAAGGCGCCAACGTGGTGTGGGTCTACATCTCGTACCTGCGCAAAAAGCTGACGGCGCTTGGTGCCAACGTGGCCATCCGTGCATCGCGCAACCAGGGCTATTCGCTCGAGGTTGTTGAGGAGGGCGAATAGGTGTGAGCGCGAGTGCGTGGTGGAAGCGCACGACGGCAAAGCTCGGCATGGGCGCGGACTCGGGTAATCCGGGGCGCGCCGATGCTGCCAGTGCAATGGGACGTCGCCTGCGTCGTAAGTTCATCCTGGTTGCCATGGGTGCCGTGACCGCCGTGCTTACGCTTATCATCGCCGGCATCAATATCGTCAACTACTCGCATGTCTGCAAGATGGCCGACGCTCGTCTGGGCTATATCTTGGCGGGCAAGGACGGCATCGATTGGACGGATGAGCCTAAGGCCGATCCCGGTCAGGATGCGGTTGCCGGCAAGGTTGCTACCGGTAACCGGGCAGCCGTTCGCGATGGGCATTTTGAAGGCATGACGGCGGAGTCTCCCTTCGACACGCGCTACTTTACGGTGTCGATTGCCGGCGGGCAGGTGACCGATGTCAACACGGCTCGCATTGCCGCGGTGGGCGCCAAGCGTGCCGCCCGCATCGCTGCAGGACTGTATTCCAAGGGTTTGACCTCGGGCTTTTCTGGTAACTACCGCTATACGGTTACGGTTCAGGGCGACGAGACAACCTATGTATTCGTCGACTGTTCACGCGAGCTCACAAGCTTCCATTCGTTTTTAAGCGCGAGCGTGGCCATCAGCTGCATTGGCTGGCTGGCGGTGTTGGCAATTGTGGCGGGTGCCTCGGGCGCGGTGATTCGACCGATGGTCGAGAGCTACAGCAAGCAAAAGCGCTTTATTACCGATGCGAGCCACGAGATCAAGACGCCGCTGGCCGTGATTGATGCCGCTAACGAGGTACAGGAAATTGAGAGCGGCGAGAGTGAGTGGACGCAGAGCATTCACGAGCAGGTCGCGCGGCTGACGGAACTTACGGAGCGTCTGGTATTTTTGGCTCGCATGGACGAGGGCTCGGCGGGCTTTGCCATGACATCGTTTGATCTTTCGGAGGCGGTGGACAAGGCGGCGGCGCCGTTTGAATCGGTGGCGGTTTCGCGCGGCAAGCGGCTGTCGACGTCGATCGCGAGCGGTGTGCGGGCCCATGCCGATGCCGCGGCAGTGGCGCAGGTTGTTGAACTACTGCTGGACAACGCCACACGCTACGCAAGCGAAGACAGCGTTATCGAGCTGAGCCTGCGTGCTGTTTCGCGCGGTGCGGGCAAAGGCTCGGCCGAGCTTGTCGTTTCGAACGCCGTGGACGAGCTGCCCGAAGGCGATCTAGATCGATTGTTCGACCGCTTCTATCGTGCGGACGTGTCGCGCAGCTCCAAGACGGGCGGCTCGGGCGTGGGCCTATCCGTGGTGCGTGCCATCGCCGAAGCCCATGGTGGGAGCGCTTCTGTCTGCGGCCACGGCAACCAGATCACCTTCACCGTCCGCCTCTAAAACCTGCCAAAATAAACCCGTCCCTTTTTAGTCGGTGCGAAATGGGTAATACTAAAGAGTTATCCGACCAGATGGGAACCGATCGATGGCTTATATCGAATTCAAAGACGTCATCAAGGCATACGGCGAGGGCGACGCCCGCATTCACGCACTCGACGGCGCGAGCTTTACGGTCGAGCGCGGCGAGCTCGCCATCATTTTGGGTGCTTCGGGTGCCGGCAAGACCACGGCGCTCAACATTCTGGGCGGCATGGATACGGCGACTTCCGGCACCGTGACGGTGGACGGGCGCGATGTGAGCTCCGCTAACGAGGCGCAGCTCGTGGAATACCGCCGCGCCGACGTCGGCTTTGTCTTCCAGTTCTACAATCTGGTCCCCAACCTGACGGCGCTCGAAAATGTTGAGCTTGCGGCGCAAATCTGCCCTGATTCGCTCGATGCCGAGCAAACGCTTTGCCAGGTTGGCTTGGGTGAGCGCCTCGCCAACTTCCCCGCGCAGCTTTCGGGCGGCGAGCAGCAGCGCGTGTCCATTGCCCGCGCGCTGGCAAAGAACCCCAAGCTGCTTTTGTGCGACGAGCCCACGGGCGCACTTGACTATAAAACCGGCAAGCAGATCTTGCAGCTGCTGCAGGACACTTGCCGCAAGCAGGGCATTACGGTCATCATCATCACCCACAACTCCGCGCTGGCGCCCATGGCCGATCGCCTGATCCGCTTTAAGAACGGTCGCGTGGAGAGCGAGACGGTCCAGCAAAATCCCGTGCCTATCGAGACGATCGAGTGGTAGCGCCCATGGACCAAGACCGCCAAAACAGCCTACGCCGCGACGCGCAGAACACGGAGCGCGAGCAGGATTTTACGACCTACCGCACTGCCCAAAGCTCAAACGATATGGTGCCGACGGTTTTTCGCCGTGGCATCTACCGCACAATCCGAGGCAGTCTTAAGCGCTTTTTGTCAATCGTGGTCATCACCGCGCTTGGCGTGAGCGTGATGTGCGGCCTTAAGGCGGGTTGCGAGGACCTGTGCGATTCGGTTGACGCCTACTTCGACCAGCAAAATGTCTATGACATTAACGTGCAGTCGACCTATGGCCTGACTGACGATGATCTCGACGCCATCCAAGAGGTCGATGACGTCGAAACGGCCGAAGGCATCTACACCGAGACCGCCTACACCGCCGTGGGCACAACGCGCGAGCGCGTGGTCGTGCAAAGTCTCTCCAAGGAGAACATCGATCAGCCGGTGCTCGTGAACGGCGATTTGCCCGAGAGCGCCGATGAGGTCGCGGTGACTTCGAAGTTCCTGAAGGCTTCGGGTAAAAAGCTCGGCGATACGGTGAGTTTTGCCGCCAATGACGCGAGCTCGTCGAACCAAAGCGCCAAGGATCAGTTTGCCGCGGGCGATTACACCATTACGGCCGAGGTCCTCGATCCCACTGATGTGAGCTCCGACTCGACAGTCAACGCCTTTCGCGCTGCTTCGGCGGCGGACTATAAGTTCTATGTGAGCGAGGACGCCGCGACATCTTCTTTCTACTCCGCGGTCCACGTGATCGTCGAGGGAGCCAAGAGCCTCAACTCCTATTCGGATTCCTACGCGGCAAAGATCAATGAGGTCAAGAGCAATATCGAGAAGATCCGCGAGGAGCGTGAGAAAGCGCGCGCTCAGGAACTGACGGTCGACACGCCGGCAAGCTTGGATGCGGCCGAGCGCCAGGCGAATATGCTCTTTGGGATTGAGCAGGACAACATCAATCGCATGGCCGAGGGCAGCGACGAGCGTGCGCAGGCGCAAGCCGACCTGGACCAGCGCCGTGCCGCCGCCGACCAGCAGTTTGCCGATGCCCGCGCCGAGCTCTCTGACCTTGGTGAATGCACCTGGTACATCCAGGACCGCGGCAATATCGCAAGCTACTCGAGCGTGGAGAGCGATAGCTCGTCAATTGAGGCCATCGCCACGGTGTTCCCGTTCATCTTCTTTATCGTCGCCGTGCTCATCAGCCTTACCACCGCCACGCGTATGGTCGAGGAGGAGCGCACGCTCATCGGCCTGTATAAGGCACTCGGTTATTCGCGCGGACGCATCCTGTCCAAATACGTGGACTATGCGCTGTGGGCTTGTCTGATCGGCGGCGTGCTCGGCAACATCATCGGATTTGTGGGCCTGCCGCTGTTCCTGTTTACGGTGTTCGACGACATGTACTCGCTGCCCCAGATGCTACTTTCGTACGACATCGTGTCCTCGATCGTTTCGGTGGCGCTGTTTGCCGTGGGCGTGGTGGGCGCCACGATTATCGCCTGCCGCCACGAGATGGCCGAGACCCCTGCCTCGCTCATGCGCCCCAAGGCGCCGCGTGCCGGCTCACGCATTCTGCTCGAGCGTATCGGATTTATCTGGCGCCGCATGGGCTTTTTGAACAAGGTGGCAGCGCGTAACCTGTTCCGCTACAAAAAGCGCGCCTTTATGACCATCTTCGGCATCGCCGGCTGCACGGCGCTCGTGATCTGCGGCATGGGCATTCGTGATACGTCGGTCGCGCTTTCGCCCAAGCAGTACGGCCACATCACACGCTACGACCTGCTGGCGGTTGCCAATCCCGACGATTTTTCGCAGACGTGCGCGGCGCTCGACGAGCGAAGCGCGGTCAAGGATTCCGGTGTGACCGTAACTTCGACGCTGCCGATCATGACCGACAACGTCACCTTTACATTCGGCGGAAAGAGCGAGACCGTGCAGCTGATCGTGGTGCCCGATGACCGCACGAACGATCTGGACGACTATGTTCGCCTTGAGGATGAGTCCAAAGAGCCACTGTCTTTGCGTGACGGAGACGTGTATCTGAGTAAGAGTTCACAGCTGGTGCTGGGGATTCAACCGGGCGATACGGCGCACGTCCAGGATTCGTCACTCAACGTCGCCAAGGTCAAGGTCAGCGACATTTCGCTTAACTATCTGGGCAACACGCTTTACATGACGCAGAGCACCTATGAGCGCGCGTTTGGGCGCAGCGTTCGCCTCAATGGCATCTTTGCGCTGCTCAAGGGTTCGTCGGCCGACCAGATTGCGTTTAGCAAGAAGCTTAAGAGTGACGGCTGGCTTTCGATTTCGAGCACGGCCGAGCATTGGGAGAACTTTGAGGCGAACTTCACTATTATCAATTCCGTCGTGGTGCTCGTGACCTTTATGGCGGCGTGCCTGTCGTTTGTGGTGGTGTTTACGCTGTCCAACACGAATATCTCCGAGCGCGAGCGCGAGCTGGCGACCATCAAGGTGCTTGGTTTCCGCCGTGGCGAGGTGCACCATTACGTCAACAAGGAGACGTTGATCCTCACGGCAATTGGCGCCGCGCTGGGCGTGCCACTGGGCGGCTTGCTGGCCGAGAGTTTTACGTACATTTTGCAGATGCCGTCGCTGTACTTTGACGTCGAAGTCGAGCCGCTGAGCTACGTGCTTGCCGTGGTGCTTTCCTTTGGCTTTACGTTTATCGTCAACCTCGCCACCAACCGAACGCTCAACAAGATCGACATGGTCGGCGCCCTCAAGAGCGCCGAGTAACCTGTCCTGGGATTCAAGTTCTAGTGAGCTGCCGATGCGCCCGCAGCAGCATTTTTGCATAAACCGCCCCGCCAAATGCATACTTTGACGGGGCGGTTGCTTTTTGCCCACAGGTACCCCAGGGGGGCGTGCAAATTCCGGAGTATTCAGCATCCCGGGGTCCGCGGGCGCGGGGGCGGGGGTGAAAAACTGCGC
>CABUAL010000106.1 GCA_902489515.1 uncultured Collinsella sp.
ACGGCGAGCGTCTTGGTCATCTCGATGACGGTCCGCCTGCGTTCGACGGGAAGGCGCAGATAGTCCGATTAGGGCCCAGGAGCTCCTTGACCTTGGCGATGATGGCCTCGTCGGTGGCGTTGGCAAAGAAGTACTCCTGGAACGGTTTTCGTCTTGCAGGGCAGTTGTCGTTTCTACAGTTCAACTTCCAGTTCGGCTTTGTGTTCGCAGAGGTAGTCGCGCATGTAGGGGATGGCAAATGAGACCTTGCCGTACGAAGGAGCCTCGATAATCGATTCTCTTAACAGGCGGCTGCGGACGGAGCTCACCTGTTGAGGCGTTTTGTTTAGGGCATCGGCAACCATGCTGGTCGAGCTCGTCTGCCCCAAAGACGCCATGCTCAGCAGATAAGCGATGCACGTGGGCGGAATGCGCTGCAGCGCGGGCTCAATCACCATGGCGCAGAAGCGTTCGCGTGCCGTTGCAATGCCACGCTCGGCTTCTTCTTCTCCAATAATCGCTGTATGTGCGCGTCTTGCCAACTGCCATGCGTAGTATCCAACGAGTTGGATCATGAAAGGATAGCCTTGCGTTGCCTCGGCAAGTTGGCCGGCAATACCTGGCTGCAACTCCATGCCAGACGCTTCAATGGTTTCCTCGAGGGAGTACGACACTTCGGTTACTGCCACAGCCTTCAGATCAAAGGGGAGGGCACGGCGCAAAAACGTAAGTGTCTTTCCGTTGATGATGCTTTCAATCATCGAAGGCAGCCCAGCAAAAACAAAGGCGATATCAAGGTCTTCGCCGATAACCTGCTGAATCGCAATGGAGAGCGTTCGGACCTCATCGAGCTCTGCGTCTTGAACCTCGTCGAGAGTGATGAGCAGGCCATTTCCATTCTTGGATATTGTCTGTCTCATGGCGTCGCGTAGCGATGGGCCGATTCGCTCAATATCTATGCTGCCGATGGATATGCCAGCTACGGTGGGCTCAAATCTGGCGTGTTTGGCCTGGAATTTGGGCTGCAGCTGTTCGAGAATGCGCTGGCAAAGTCCCTCGGTTGCGACCTCTTTTATGACCGTCCAGCCACGGCTTTGCGCCAAACGTGAGCACTCGTCAAGGAGGACCGTCTTGCCCGTTCCACGGACGCCGGCTATGCGCATTAGGCGCCCAGGGGCACCAGGCCCGTTGGTGAGGCCTTCACTGAATTCTTCAAGTACATCTTCGCGGCCGATAATCGTGGGAGGTGTTTTACCTGCTGTGGGCTTAAAAGGGTTTGTTTGCATGTGAGCCACCTTTGCTCAAGATATAGCAAGATATAGCAAGATATAGCAAGATATAGCAAAGTATAGCAAGATATAGCAAAGTAAGCGCTACTCGCGGGTTTTGCGGTGGTGCTATTTTCCAAATGCCGCGCGGATAAAGCGCCGGGCGAACAGCTTGTTGGCAACTCACGAGGGCTCGGGGTGCCAATTTGGGGTGCAGTAGTGCTGCGCCACGAAAAGGGCCTATCTACTACGTTTAAGCCGCAGGGGTCAACCATAGCCGGCTATTTTGAAAATCGATAAGCTGTCTACCTGCGGTTTTGTTTTCACGGTTTTCGGTATTGCCGAGGCTATCCGTGTTAACGTAGTAGATGGGCCACTTTTGTGGCAAGGGGGCCGATCTGCGGGCCAGGGTAGCTAAAAGAGCCCCGTCCCAAAAAGACTGTTGGAAGTTGCGGTGGAATAGTTCCTGTTTTTGCTGCTGAAGGCCTTGAGCAGGAACTATTCCACCGCAACTTATGAGGGGGCGGGGGATGCGATAGTATTGCATGGTGGTATTCGATTAACCGAGGGTTTATCCGAGGGCTTTATGGAACAGCACCAGCATTATCAGAGCCTGCAAGACCAGGCGTACAACGCACTGCGCTCCAAGATCATCTACGCCGAGCTCAAGCCCGGCACACGCCTTTCGGCGATTGGTCTGGAAAAAGAGACGGGAATCGGGCGCACGCCCATTCGCGAATCCTTTGTGCGTCTGCGTGAGCAGGAGCTGGTGGAAACGCGTCCCAAAAGCGGCACCTACGTCTCTAAGATCAGCATGGAACGCGCCGAAAACGCCTGCTTTTTGCGCGAGAAGCTCGAGAGAAGCGTGCTTATTAAATGCAGTTCGGCCGCCTCGCCCGAGCAAAAGCAGCGGCTTGAGCAGATTCTTACCGAGTCCGAGTCGCTCGACCATGGCGAAACGCGTCGTTTCTTTGACCTGGATAACCTGTTCCATGAGACGTGTTTTGAGATTGCCGGTCGTCACATGTTGTGGGATTGGATGAAAAGCATCAACACGCATTTTGAGCGATACAACTGGCTGCGTATGGTGTCGCAGGACCTGGATTGGGAGCCGATTCGTCGGCAGCATCGCCGGATTCTTGAGGCCATTAAGAGGGGCGATACCGATGCGGCGAGTTATCTGGCAGAGACGCACTTGCACCTGATGCCCGAGGAGCAGGGCCCGGTTATCGCCTTGCATCCCGACTATTTTGAGCTGCCTAAAGACTCGTCTATCTAGCCCATCATCGCATCTGCTCGAGACGCAAAACCGACGCTGCTCACCTACAGCGTTTTGCAAGCGAGATTTTTAAAAAAATGCCTAAAATGGCTCAGACTGCTGACAATTGGGAAACGGGGTGCGCCATGGCGCAGATGAGAATCAAGGACATTGCCGCCGAGGCGGGCGTGAGCCCGGCCACGGTCTCGCGCTATCTCAACAACCGCCCCGGGCAGATGACCGAGGAAACCCGCGCTCGCATCGCGGCGGTTATCGAGCGCACCGGCTATCGCCCACGTGCTGCCGCGCGCAATCTGCGCAGCTCACGCACCAACCTCATCGGCGTGATTCTGGCCGACATCGCCAACCCGTTCTCGAGCGCTATGCTTGAAGGACTTTCCGCCAGCGCCGCCGCGCGCGGTTGCTCGCTCATGACGGCCATTAGCGGCAACGACCCCGCTAAGGAGGCCGAGTCGCTCGCCAGACTTATCGATGCTGACGTGGACGGCCTGGTCGTCAACACCTGCGGAGGCAACGACAAGGCGATCGCCGCGGCCGCGGGGCGCCTGCCCGTTGTGCTGCTCGACCGCGACGTTGCCGACGGCGGTGTCGATCTGGTGACATCTAACAACCGTGAGCTGGTCGCCGGCCTGGTAGACGCCTTGACCGCCGCTGGCAGCGAGCGCCTGTGCCTGCTCACCGAGGCAAGCGACGACAGCCCCGTGCGTCGCAAGCGCGCCGAGGCCTTTACCGACGAGCTTTTGCACCGCGGCCTTGCCGGCGAGGTCGTCACCCTGGCCGACGGGGGCGCCACGGGCGTCGGCCGCCTGGACGAGACCATCCGCGGCTATGCAGGTAAAAAGCTCGGCCTCATTGCTGTCAACGGCTTGGTTTTCCTGCGTCTGACCGAGGCGCTAGCGCAGCTGGGACCCTCGCTGCCGGCGGGGCTCAAGATCGCGACGTTTGACGACTACCCCTGGAACCATGTGCTCTTTGGTGGCGTGACCACGGCCGCGCAGGACACCCTCACCATTGCCGAGCGCGTGGTCGAGCGCCTGTCCGAGCGCATTGACGTCGTCACCACCACCGTGGGCGAGGCCGCAAAGCTCGCCCCCAAGCGCATCGAGATTCCCGGCCACATCGAACACCGCGCTTCGACTTCGCGCTAGTCTGTGTGATAATATATAGACAATGTCATACAGGAGGTATCCATGGCTGCGTCTGTGCTGAGTGTGCGAGTGGACTCGTCAATTAAAGACTCATTTGCCGAGCTGTGCGAAGAGCTTGGCATGACTTCGTCTGTTGCGGTCAATATGTTTATGAGGCAGATGCTGCGCGAGCGCTCTCTGCCGTTTGTTCCCTCACTTGGTAAAAGCTCTGCGAGCGAAAGCGCCGCGACGGGCATTTTGGATACTGCCCAGATTGAGTCCGCCGTCCGCGAGGCAGCCAGCTCGATTCCCGCCATCAAAACCGTGATTCTTTTTGGTTCGTATGCCCGGGGCGAGGCACATGTCGATAGCGATATTGACTTGCGTCTCGAAGTCGATCGCGAGCAGGGCTTTGGTCTTTTCGCGCTGTCGGCATTTGGTGAGGCGGTGCGCAAAGAAACCGGGAGGCAGGTTGATCTCGTCTCTAGTGATCATCTTGATGACGATCTTGCCGCGGTAATCGAGCGCGAAGGAGTGATCCTTTATGATCGCGCGTAAGTCAGACTGCCTGTTCGCGCACGTTTTTTGAGCGCTTGATACGCTTTAACCCTGCGGAAACATTTTTCTGCGATAGTATCTGCGATATAGACCAGTCGAAACCCGCCCGAAAGAAAGGGGAGCGACATGAACCAGCAGAACATCGATTACGTACTCCGCTCCGTAGAGCAGCGTGACATCCGCTTTGTGCGTCTGTGGTTTGTCGACATTCTCGGCCGCCTCAAGAACTTTGCCATTAGCCCCGAGGACCTCGAGGTCGCTTTTGAGGAGGGTATTGGCTTTGACGGCTCCGCCATCGAGGGCTTTGCCACGCCCGAGGAAGCCGACATGCTGGCGTTTCCCGATGCTTCGACCTTCCAGATCCTGCCGTGGCGCCCGAGCCACAACGGCGTCGCCCGCGTGTTCTGCGACGTGTGCACTCCCGATTGCAAGCCCTTTACCGGCGATCCACGCGATGCCCTGCGCCGCATGTTCCGCAAGGCCGAGAAGGCTGGCTATCTGCTCAACGTGGGCGCCGAGCTGGAGTATTACTACTTCCCCGACGAGCACACCCCTGAGCCGCTCGACAACGTGGGCTACTTCGATCTTTCGGTGAGCGATGCCGCCCGCGACCTGCGCCGCAACACGGTCCTCACGCTCGAGAAGATGTCCGTGCCCGTGGAGTACACCTTCCACGCCGCCGGTCGCTCGCAGCACGGCATGAGCCTGCGCCACGCCGAGGCCCTGAGCATGTCCGACGCCATCACCACGGCCAAACTCATCATTAATCAGCAGGCCTACGAGAGCGGTTGCCACGCCTCCTTTATGCCCAAGCCGTTGGCGGGCGAGGACGGCAGCGCCATGTTTTTGCATCAGTCGCTGTTCAACCACGACGGCAACAACGTCTTTTGGGGCGAGGACGACGAGAAGTACCATCTCTCCGATATCGCCAAGCACTATATGGCCGGCATCTTGGCGCACGCACGCGAAATCAGCGCTATTACTAACCCCACGGTCAACTCGTACAAGCGCATCACCACGGGCGGCGATTCCGTGCCGCAGTACGCCACGTGGGGCCTGCGCAACCGCGCGAGCATGGTCCGCATTCCGGTCTACAAGCCCGGCAAGCAGCTGTCCACGCGCATCGAGCTTCGTAGCCCCGACCCCATGGCCAACCCGTACCTGGTCAACGCCGTCACGCTGGCGGCTGGTCTGGACGGCATCGAGCGCAAGCTGGAACTCCCGCCCGAGGCAACGGCCGAGACGCTCAAGCTTACCGACCGTCAGATGCTCGAGGCCGGCTACACGCCGCTGCCGCGCTCGCTCAAAGAGGCGCTCGACGTGTTTGAGGACTCGCAGTTTATGAAGGATGCCCTCGGCGAGCACATCCACAGCTTCTTCCTCAAAAAGAAGCGCGACGAGTGGCATAAGTTTGAGTCTACGATCACCGAGTGGGAGATTAAGCACTACCTGGCGAACTCCTAATCGCGCTGGCTTGTTTCAGTACGATTGAGCTCATTTCCTTGGAGGCCGATATGTCCGATAAGAGTGCCCTGTTCATGGCGCGCACGACGCGCTTCCACGAGTTTGCCCGCAGCTTGACGACCACCCTGGGTGTCGAGGTGAGCCTGGCAACCCCCGATTCGCCGACTGCAGCGCACGACTTTGACCTGCTGATTCTCGATTCCGATGGCATCCGCAGCGACCGCATCGATCAAATTGCCAAATGGCTCGACGACCGCGGCGGCGTTCCCATGCTGGTGATCGTCGACGACGAGGCGCTCGGTACCCTGCGCCTGCCGAATCACGCGCATGCCGACTTTGTGTGCCCCACGGCGACGCCCAACGAGCTCAAGGCTCGTGCGCAGCGCCTGATGGGCGAGGAGGAGACCGTCACCGCCGACGATGTACTCAACATCGATAACCTCGAGATTAACCTGGCCACCTACCAGGTGACGCTCGATGATGAGCCCATCGACCTGACGCTGATGGAGTACTCGCTGCTGAGCTTTTTGGCGACGCACCCCAACCGCGCCTACAGCCGCGAGGTGCTGCTGCACCGCGTGTGGGGCTTTGAGTACTGCGGCGGCACGCGCACCGTCGACGTGCACATTCGACGCATCCGCTCCAAGGTGGGTCCGCAGATCGCGGCGCACATCACCACCGTCCGCGGCGTGGGCTATCTGTTTAAGGACTAGCTTTCCACCACAAAGGGGACAGGCACTTTTGTGGTGGTTTTGACGCAGGTACGGATTCCTTTCGGGTCTGCGGCAGAACTTAAGCCTTCCTAAAAGATTGCGTTCTCATACACTTGCGCCCGCATATTGGGGTACAACTCAACGTGAACAATGATGGCCCGCCACATGTTTGGCGGGCCTTTGGTTATTTGACGAAAGGATCGCAGCTATGAGCGAGTACGATTCCCAGCGTCCCCAGGATGCGGGCAACGCCGGCGAGACCCAGCAGCAGCCGCGTGTGCAGGTGGAGTCGACGCCTGCCGGTAGCAACATTCCCTATGTGCAGGCCTACGACATTCTTGCCGCCGCCGATATCGA
>CABUAL010000107.1 GCA_902489515.1 uncultured Collinsella sp.
CCTGCGGAAAGATTTGGGGGCAAAGCCCCCTGGCCTCCCCTATGTTAACTTCTCCGGCGGCGGCTACAGGGACCTACGCTCTGGAAAGTCGCCGGGCTGATAGTTTGGCTTTTTATTGGTAGGGGCTCTTGCTAGGCTGGAGCACTTCCTAGAGGCGGGCATCGGCTGCGTGCCTGGTTTAGGCGGCGCTGGTTTCTTTGTATTCGAAGACTGGCTCTAGGAGGTCTTCGATGTTGCAGTGTAGGGCTTTTGCTATATCCCTTACGGTTGTTACCGAGGCTTCGTTGATGTTTCTCTGGCGTTGTTCGTACATTTGGATTGAGCGGAGGGACACGCCCGATTCGTATGCCAGGTCTTGTTGGGTTTTCTTAAGCTTCTTTCTTGCTAACGCAAGTTTGGTTTGCCTGGACGCTTTTTTCGCCATATCGCAGACGAGGCGAGCCACGCGTTCCTCCGAGGCTTCATGCCAGGGATAGTACAGACTGCGCAGTGCGTCAAACGGAACGACGTGCAGCAGGTCTTCGAAAGACTCCCCTAAACGCCACTGCAGATATGCCAGTATCCAGCCTGTCCAATACTCTGGCGTCTTCTCAAAACGATAGGTGCGATCCGGTATAGACCCGCTCTGATAGCCGGACCTTTCAGCGATAAGCGCGAACAGCTCAACGCCCGATTTTCCCGATACGACCCATGCGTTGCCGCGTTCGAACTCGCGAGCTACGCCGCTCAGGCAAAAGAGTTCAGCAACTTCCGATCCTTCTGCTCCATAATCGTTAACGGCATAGTCAAAGCAGTCGCCGAGGTTGTTCATTGCATCCTCGAGGTAGTAGACGGGGTATGTCCTACTCGGCCCACAATCCGTTAACTCTTGGATCATTTAAATCAACCCTCCCTGCCATTAAATCCCTAATGTCGATACCTTCGGAATCGAACCCGTTAACCGTATCCAAGTATTTGCGTCGAGCATTCTGCTCTCGCTCAAAACGCTTGGGATAAAACTCAGACCCCAAAGCCTGCTTCCAATCGCAGAATCTAATCGCCGAAAATGCGCACTCGCTCATAAGAGCATATTGGATACCCAAATCACCCAAGCGCATGATACGTTGCAGCTGCCTGAGCGAGATCATGCCGCTGACAAACTGTCTTGCAAACGAAAAATAGGAGTCGTCGGCGCGATAACCTCGAATTACGTCATAGGGAGAAATATCAATCAGGCAGTTATCCAGCAGATAGCGAAGTCCTTCGCGCGCCAGCGGTGTCGAAACATTGAACTCCCTATTGTTAGCCAAAATCGCAAGCCAATTGAGAATTGAAAACTCCCCGGACTCCAAATCCAAGACTGCGAGACCATCCATATCGAGCTCATATCGATTTGCAATGCCATCAGACTCAGTCCGACATGCCCACTCCATTGCCATTTCCTCATGTGGCGTGCAATAAAACCCACACCCATAGTCATTGAATTGTCTGCATTTATCCAACGACGGATGCTCGACAACAACCTCCGACCCGTGCCAAAGCTCCATATCGACCTCCAAACAAAAAATATCACCCCAGTGATAGTGTACCAATAACTATCACTGGGGTGATATAGATAGATGCAAACTATTGCCTGCCAAGAACCCTTACTAGAGGCAAGCCTCGGCGATGCGCTTTTTGAGTTCGTCGATGCCGGTGCCGGTCTGGGAGCTTGTGATGATTACGTTCTCGGCCGGAACGTTGAGCTGCTTTTTGATGGCTGCTGCCTGGCGGGCCTGCTGGGTGCGACTGAGCTTGTCGGCCTTGGTGAGGCAGACGATAAAGTTGAACTCGTTGCCCTGCAGGTAGTCGATCATGTCATGGTCGAGCTTGCTCGGGTCGTGACGAATGTCCACCAGCGAGACGACCAAGTTAAAGCTGCGCTCGGAGTCGAAAAAGTCGCCGATAAGCTCGGCCCAGCGGTCGCGCTCGGCCTTGGAGCGACGGGCGAAACCGTAACCCGGCAGGTCCACGAAATGCACGTCGTCGGCCTCAAAGAAGTTGATGTTGCTCGTCTTGCCCGGCGTACTGGAAACCTTGACTAGGTTCTTGCGGCCAAATAGCTTGTTCATAATCGACGACTTGCCCACGTTGGAGCGGCCGACAAAGCTCACCTCGGGGCAGGTGGACTCGGGAATCTGCGAAACCTTGCCATAGCTGGCGACGAACTTGGCAAGCTGGTAGTTAATGGAATCGGCCATGGACACTCCTTGGTCGTAGGTTCTTACAAATAGACGCGCTATTGCGCAGCGGCAATGCGGCGGACGATATCGAGCGTAATGTCACTTGCGACACGCGCGTACTCGAACAGATCGAACTCTCGCTCGCAAATTGCATCGTACGCCTCGTCACAATTATCGCTGATAGCGCGCAACACCAGGCAATCGACACCATTTTTGGTTGCGACATGGGCAATTGCCGCGCCCTCCATGCCGACACAATCGGCATGCGTCGCCTCGATAGCGTCGTTGCGCATGGCGGCGCCCGTCACAAAACGGTTACCCGTGGCAATCGTGCCGACCAGGAACTGCTTGGTGCCCTCATTCGAAGCGACTGCATTTGTCGAAGCGTCAACAAACCCACGCTCAGCAAGCACGTCGGCGGCAATATCGACCAGCGCGGGCGTCGAGCCAAACTCCTCGAGCCCCGGTGCGGACTCGGCGATAAGCGCGGTATCGGTATCCAGATAGCGTAGGCGTTTGCCAATGACCACGTCGTCGATATGGAGCTTGGGGTTCAAACCGCCCGCAATGCCCGAAAACACAACAGCCTGCGGAGCATACTTGCTAATGAGGTGCTGTGTTGCAGCGGCGGCGTTCACCGTGCCCATGCCCGCCGTTGTGGCGACAACTGTCAGGCCGTCGAGCTCACCGCTCACAACGGTCAAGCCTGCCTCCCGTGCCTCGCAAACGTCGCTCAGCTCTTCCTTAATCTGCATGATCTCTTTTTCGAGCGCACCGATAATCGCGATGGTAGCCATACCATTCCCCAAACCTATACGAAATTCTCAACCAAGGTATGGTACCAGCATTTTGTTTGACCTCGCCAAACGAACACGCTAAGCCAGTGCAGCTCGCGTATCAAACAGAGCCTTTGCAATCGCAGCCGTAACCTCGCTCGAACGGTCGCTCGATGGCATCGATGTCATGACGCTCATGACATAGGTACGGCCATCGATGTCGATGAGGCCTGCATCGCATGTCGAATAGTAGCCGTCCTCGCTGATCCAACCCGCTTTGTTGCGCACCAAGACCTGATCGTCCGCAATGCCATCGCGAATAAACGAGCGCGATGTTGATGCCAAAAGGCCTGACAACCACTGTGAAGTCTCGGTATCCATGCTCAGATACTCGCTCATCTCGCGCCATAACCTCGCAGAAGTGCGCGGGCAGTAGGTCGGAAAATCACTCATCGGATTCAGTGCCGTTTCGTCATCAACACCCAGATTGGCAATCCAATCCTCATAGCCATCATGGTCAAACGCCGCGCGTAACGCGATAAACGAATCGTTGTCTGAGTTGACGACGGCATTCTCGATAAGGTTGCGCACCGTCTGCCAGCCCATGCTGTAACCACCATACGTGGCTAAAGGCCCATCGAGCGACACCTGCCCCGATTCGACCAACGTCTCGCAAATATAGAGCGCATACAGCGCTTTGTAGCTGCTCGCTCCATACACCTCGACATCGGCGTTATACGTCACGCCCCTACCGCTCGATAGGTCGTAGAACACTACACCCACATCGCCCAGCTCCTGCGCCCGACACAGGGCATCCTGGAGCGAGGCAAGGCTCTCATCCTCCAAGGCAGGAGTCTTGTTATCCACCAACGAGAAGGTCCGAACGGTATCACCCGAAGGGATATCGTTGAAGTCCGCCTTCGAAAGTCTCGTCTTGAGATCTGCCGTCGACAGAGCTTGATCTGCCGACGCTTTGGACTTTGAAACCTTCTCGTTTTGCAGCTGTACCGTTGACGCATCTGGGCGCCCCGTTCGCTCCGAGGCGTAGGTTTTAACGGTAATTCCGAGGATAATAACCGCCGACGTTAGCATCCCAATAGCGGCAATCTTCCTCACGCGGATGCGAGCGCCGGCAAGGCCACGCGAAGACGTGCCCTTCGTCTTATATCTGCTGCCATGCTGCGGCACATACTCGTCCCGCGATGCGATGTTTCGCACGTGGTCTCCTGACTGCCACCGTTTATATACGAGCAGCATGATACCGAGCAGGCATTTCTTTCCAAAGATATTCAGCAGCGTTTAAGGTGTCTTTAAAGAAACCACAAGCGTATTTATCCAAATGGCACGATTCTGTTGCGCATCTCTACCCAAAACGAAGTTGCGGTGAAATGGTTCCTGTTTGGGCGACATGGGCCTAAAAACAAGAACTATTCCACCGCAACTCAGCTGGGAACGAGGGGATATGAGGGCTATGGCATGCTATCCGATAGCGTTTTTGAGCTCCGCACGGCGCTTTTTCATACCGGCCATAACGGCATTGCGCAGCTCGGGCATGCGCGCGGTATCCATCTGGGGCACGCCCTCGAGCTTATAGGGAATGCCCAGTTGCTCGTACTTGACGACACCCATCGTGTGATACGGCAGCATTTCCAGGCCCACCACGTTGTGCCATGGAGCGATGAGGCAACCGAGCTTCTCGCACTCCTCCACCGTGTCGGTAATGCCCGGCACAACCACGTGGCGGATAACGACCTTGATATTGCGACGTGCAAGCTCATCGCCAAACGCCAGGATGCGTGCGGGATCACAACCGGTCAGCTTTTTATGCTCGACCGGGTCGGCATGCTTAATATCGAGCAGTACCATGTCGGTCTCGTTGAGCACGGCATCGAACTTCTCGGGATGCTGAGGGTCGAAGGCGTAGCCACAGCTATCCAGGCAGGTATGCACACGACCATCGGGGTTGTTGTGCATTGCACGGAACAGGTCGGCCAAAAACTCGGGCTGCAGAAGCGGCTCGCCACCCGAAACCGTAATTCCGCCGCTGCGATAGAACTCGTGGTTACTCTGGAACTCATCCATGAGGTGCTCGACGGTCACCATCGTGCCGCCGTTGACCGACCAGGTATCGGGATTGTGGCAATACGCGCAGCGCATGGGACAGCCCTGGACAAACACCACAAAGCGGATGCCGGGTCCGTCGACCGTACCCATCGTTTCAATCGAATGTACGCGGCCCAGGGCAAACGCGGAGTCCTCGGGACGAGCGTCCACACCCTCGAGCGTCATCTCAGCCATTCCCGCTACCTTGCCTCTCATTGGTTTTAGTTACATAAATGCCAGAGCCATTCTAGCCCATACGCATGATGGTGAAACGGTTTAGTGGTCAATTGGGTTGTTCTATTTGGCCCCACACAAAAGCGGCGGGAAGGTTGTCACAACCCACCCGCCGCCGAGGCAATAGATATCGATAGACGCCAGGCCTTACGCCTTAAGCGTGAGCACCGCGCCAAAGGCGGTCGGGCCGCAATGGCTCGAGATGACACCGCCGACCTGAGTCCAGGTAACGTCTTTAAAGCCCAGGTCGTGCGCATAGACTTCCATGTCGTCGCGCAGCTCCTGGGAAAGGCCTACCGAATACGCCAGGCCAATGTGCGAGTAGTCAATCTCGCCCTTCGCAACCATGTGGTCAATAAAGGCGCGGGCGCACTTGAGCATAGAGCCGCGGAACTTCTTGGTCGCCACAAACTTACCGCCCGTTACTTCAATGCAGGGCTTAATCTTGAGCAGGTGGGCGCCAAGGAACGCGACGTTGGACAGACGACCGCCCGCCTTAAGAAAGGCCAGGTCGGTAGGAACAAAGCCCAGCAGCACGCGGTCCATGACGGAGTTCGTAAATGCAAAGATCTCGTCGACGGTGGCGTCGGGGTGAGCCTCGATGTATTTGGCGGTCTCGACGGCAACGAGCGACTGGCCCACCGAGACAAAACGCGTATCCATGGAGAATACGTAGTCGCGGCCCTTAGCCGCAATCTTGGAGGACTGATGCGAGCAAGTCGTGACTTCGGAGTACGCAAGATGCAGAATGGTCGCATCGGGCTGCTCGGCATGGATACGGTCATACACGTGAGCAAAATCCGCAGGCGCGCAGCCACTGGTCTTGGGCATTACGCCAAACTCGTTGCAGCGCGAGTAAATCTCGAGCGGATCGATCGAGCCGTCCTCGACGGTCTCGTCACCAATTGTGACATGCATGGGCACGCGCACGATGCCGTAGCGCTCGCAGAGCTCCGGCGTCACATCCGACCCAGACTCAACCACGATTACGTACTTGCCCATTATTATCACGACCCATCTCGACATTGGCTTTTCAATACATGGCACGCGTCGCCGCACTGTTGCACAACGGCGGCAAAGCGCCAAAGAGACGCCGCCCCTTGCGCACAACAAAGGACAGCGTCTCCCTGGAAAACTCCGTGCTAACCTGAGATTCTACACGGTTTATTACTAAGTGTTACTTACTCCGCAAACGGTCGCTATACGCGATAAACGGTAGTTGGCCGCGGCAACTGCGATTCATTTCGCCCAGCAAGTCCAATCGTGCTCCACGCACGGTTAATGCGCGAGGCGGTAGAAATCCATCGACGCCGCACCCTCGGCATGCAACCCCATCGCCGAAACCGCCGGCGGCGCGACAGGCGGTGAAACCGTTGAG
>CABUAL010000108.1 GCA_902489515.1 uncultured Collinsella sp.
CTCCTCGACGGGCTGGTCGAGCGGGTACTCCTTCTTGACGATGGGGCCGTTGACCTGCTCCCACTCGGCAACGAACTCGTCCTGAGCCTGGCAGAAAGCAGCAAGGGCCTCCTGGCCAAACTTCATGGCGGCGAGCATGTCGTCCTCGGAGATCTCCTCGGCGCCGGCCTCGACCATCGAGATGAAGTCGGCAGAGCCGCCCAGCTCCAGGTCCAGATCGGAGTTCTCGCGCTCCTCGTAGGTGGGGTTGACGATAAACTCGCCGGTCTCCACGTTACGGCCGATGCGCACGCAGGCAAGCGGACCCTCGAAGGGCACGCCGCCGAGCGTCATGGCCAGAGAAGCACCCATGACGTTGATGACGTCGAAGGGGTTGACCTGGTCGGCGACGAGCGAGGTGGCGACGATGTGCACCTCGTTGCGGAAGCCATCCGGGAAGCTCGGGCGAATCGGACGGTCGATCATGCGCGCGGTGAGCGTAGCCTTCTCACTGGGACGGCCCTCACGCTTGAGGTAGCCACCCGGGATGCGGCCGGCGGCGTACATCTTCTCGTTGAAGTCGACGGTCAGCGGGAAGAAGTCGTAGTTCTTACGCTCCTTGGAGACGACCACGGTGTCGAGCATCGTGGTGTCACCCTGCTTGACCAGGCAGGCGCCGGTGGCCTGCTTGGCAAGCTCGCCCGACTCAAAGGTGTAGGTCTTGCCGTACAGCTCAAAGGTCTTGGATACGAGTGTCATTGTTCTCCTTTACCCCGCAGACCCCTTGCCTGCGGGCTTCTCATGTGACGCGGGCCCCCTGCCCCCGCCACGCTTCAGAGCGTGATTGTTCGCGCCCTTACACAAAAAGAGCGCCCCGCTGCGCAGGACGCTCTTAGCATGTACAAATCCTACTGGATGTTGTCGCGGATGCCCAGAGCCTTGATGAGCTCACGGTACTCGACGATGTCGTTCTTCTTGATGTAGGAGAGAAGACGACGACGACGGCCGACGAGCATGAGCAGGCCACGACGGGTGTGGAAGTCCTTCTGGTGGGACTTCATGTGCTCGGTCAGCTCCTTGATGCGCTCGGACAGGATGGCGACCTGAACCTTGGGGTTGCCGGTGTCGACCGGGGTGTTACCGAACTGGGCAGTCAGCTCCGCCTTGCGCTCTTTGGAAACAGTCATTGTTTCACCTTTCGTTTTGCGTCGCCATCGGGCGACTCGATTCGCCTCGGACTGGGAAGCCGCCGGTGGAGCGAGCAACCAAGGTCGAGGTACCAACAGGTCGGCATGATACCACAAGCAGCCCGCGCCTGCGCATCATCACCGACCCAACATGAATTCCATCGCACGGAGGCGTTGATCGGTGTGCGTCGCAGCCCACACATGCGAAAGCCCGAGCAGGAATGCCGCCGTATGCGGGTCGATTCGCTCGGCCATGAGCGCATCGAAGGTCATGGACATGAGGGCGCGCAGCCATGCGGTCTCACCGGTCGACACCAGTTCGGCACCTGGAACGCTCGACGCGCACGACCCGCACATGAGACCGCCCGCCTGGGGTGAAAAATACGACAGCATGGGGTCTCCGCACAGCACGCAGGCCGAAAAATCGGGTCGATAGCCAACGTGCGACAGCAGCTTAAAGACATATGCCGCCACAAGTAGGTCCATATGCGCCGTGTCAAGCCCGCTGCCCACCAGGGCAAGCGCTCGCTGCGTGATGGCAAAGGTAAACGGGTCCTCGGCGTCCTCGAACGAGCACACGCGCGCAACCTCGGCGATCGCGCTTGCGGCGCAGGTCGTCTCGTAATCGGGCGCAGCGCCGAGCGGCGCCTCCATAAGCTCGGCCTGGGAAACCACGTCGAGTGACCGTCCATGTGCGAGCAGCATATCGACCGTACAGAACAGCTCGCAGCGCGCAGCCAGGCGTCCGCCGGGTTTGCGGGCGCCCTTTGCCACGGCACGAACCTGCCGCCCCCGCTCGTCAAGCATCGTCAAGATCAGGTCGGTCTCTTTGAGCTTCGTCTTGTCGAGGACGAGCACCTTGGTGCGATATGTCCGGGAGCCTGCCATGCGCGCCGCGCGTCCTTAGTCCTCGGCGTTGTAGCCAAAGCGGCGAATCTGGGCCTCGTCGTCACGCCAGCCGGCCTTGACCTTCACGTCCAGCTCCAAAAAGACCTGCGTGCCAAAAATGCGTTCAAGATCGCGTCGGGCGTCGATACCGATATGCTTGATCATCTCGCCGCCCTTGCCGATGATGATGCCCTTTTGGCCCTCGCGCTCGACGTAAATGGTGGCGTGCACGCGCAGCACCTTCTTGGTCTGCTCGAGCGCATCGCAGATCACGCCAACGGAGTGCGGAATCTCATCACGGGTGCGGCGCAAGACCTTCTCGCGCACAAACTCGGCAACGAGCGTCTCATCGGAAGCGTCAGTACCCATGTCCTCGGGGAACCAACGCGGACCCTCAGGCAAAAAGTGCGCAACGGTCTCTATAAAGGCATCGACGTTGAAGTTCTTAACCGACGACGTCACAATCTCGTCGTCATATTCCATAAGCTCGTGGGCAGCCTTAAGCTGCTCCATGACCTGTGCGGGGTCGGCCTCATCGGCCTTGGTGAGCACCAGGACCTTCTTGCAACGAGCGCATCTGACACGCTCGGCAACCCAGGCGTCTCCCCTGCCGATGGGCTTGGTGGCATCAATCAAAAACGCGACGACGTCGACATCGTTCAACTCGAACAGTGCGCTCTTGTTGAGCTCGGACCCCAGGCCGTCCTTGGGCTTATGAATACCCGGGGTATCGACAAAGACCAGCTGGTAGCCGGGACGGTTGACGACGGCGCGCATGCGACGGCGGGTCGTCTGTGCCACCGGCGAGGTGATGGCGACCTTTTTGCCATAGCAGGCGTTGAGCAGCGTGGACTTGCCGGCGTTGGGGCGTCCGACCAGGGCTACGAAGCCGCTGCGAAAACCGGGTTCAACGTCGCCAAAGCCCGCGAGGCTATCGTCCTCGTCGCACAGGGCGTCGAGCTCCTCGTCGCTCATGCCCTCAAACGGATCGAATTCCTCGACTTCCTCGTATGCTTCGGCCGCTTCGGCATCCGCCGCATCCAGGACCTCGTCGTCCAAAATTTCATCGATAGGCTGCATAGTGTCGGACATGAAAATCCCTTTCTAGATAAAGCCGAGCGCGTGGGCAAATACCAGCAAGCCCACAATCGCGGCGGTGATGGAAAGAACGTATACGGAGGCGGCGGCGATATCCTTCGCGCGCTTTGCCAGCGGATGGAGCTCCTGGGTCGCCAGATCGACAATCGCCTCCATGGCGGTGTTGCATAGCTCGCCGTGAATCACCAGGCCACAACAGATGATAATCGTGGCCCACTCGGCAATGTCGAGCCCCACGATGCAGCCGGCAATGACGGTGCACACGCCCGCAACGAGCATGACCTTAATATTGCGCTCGGTCTTGACGGCGGTGACGAAGCCCTCCATGGCGTAGGAGAACGACTTTAAGAAGGACGGATGGTCCTTGTTCGATCCGGGAATCATAGACGGCTCCTAGTCGTGGGCGTGGTTGGTGATGGGGCCGACGTGGACCAGCTTGGGGTCCTCGCCGCGCTCGAGCGCCAGATCGCGCAGGATGGCGTCCTCGCGGGCCTCCATGACCTCGGCCTCGTCGTCCTCGATATGGTCATACCCCAGCAGGTGCAGCATGCCATGCACGAGCATCAGGCGGCACTCGTCGGCAGGGGCATTGCCAAAGCCGGGGGCCTGACGGGCAATGACTTGCGGGGCCAGGATGATATCGCCAAGCTCAAGCGTCTCGTCGGCGGGAATATCCTCGTCAAAGGCCGAGTCGCATTCAAACGAGAGGACATCGGTGGTGCGGTCGATACCGCGCCACTCGTGGTTGAGCTCGTGCATCTCGTCCTCGTCGACATACGAAAGGGAAATCTCGACTTCACGCTCAACGCCTTCGGCGGCAAGCACGACCTCGCAGATGTGTTCTACCTCCTGCGCGTCGAGCAGCGTATCGAGCTCGGCATCGTTGCTGATCAATACACTCAACGGGACTCCTTTCGGTCGCGCGGGCGCTGCTCGCGCACGTCATCATAAGCATCATATGCCTCGACGATACGTCCCACCAGGGCATGGCGCACCACGTCGGCACGCTCGAGGTGAGAAAATGCGACATCGTCGACACGGCCCAAAATCTTCTCGACATCCGCCAAGCCACCACGACGGCCCACCAGGTCACGCTGGCTCAGGTCGCCGGTAATCACAAACTTGGAGTTAAAGCCCAGGCGCGTCAGAAACATCTTCATCTGCTCGGGCGTGGTATTTTGGGCCTCGTCGAGCACCACGAAGGCGTCGCTCAGCGTGCGGCCGCGCATGTAGGCAAGCGGGGCGATCTCGATCACGCCGCGCTCCATGAGCTCATCGGTGCGCTCGCGATCCATCATGCAAAATAGGGCGTCGTAGAGCGGGCGCATGTACGGATCGATCTTTTCCTCGAGGGTGCCGGGCAAAAAGCCCAGGTTCTCCCCCGCCTCGACAACCGGACGCGTCAAGATCAGACGGCCCACCTCGTGACGCTTGAGTGCGGCAACAGCGAGCGCCATGGCCAGATAGGTCTTACCGGTACCGGCAGGACCCAAGCCAAACGTGATGGTATTTGAGCGGATGGCATCCACATAGCGCTTTTGACCGAGCGTCTTGGGGCGAATGACGCGACCGCGATACGAAAGCAGCACGTCATCGCGAAGCGACGTAGCCTCGTGCTCACCGTCGCGCAAGACGGCCAGGCAGCGAGAGACATCGTCGGCAGAAAGCGTGCGCCCGGAAGCAGCCTCACGAAAGGCATGTTCGAAAAAACGCGCGACCAGTTCGACCTCGTCCGGGTCACCGCTCACGGCGATGCTGTCGCCACGGGCGACCACGTGGGCGCGAACTGAGCTCTCCAGCGCACGAAGGACGCCGTCGCCGGCACCCAAAACGCGCGAGGGGTCAATACCCTCGGGAACGGTAAGTCTAATCTTCGAGGCTTCCATGAACCTCCCTGCGTGCATGGACCAAGCCGGAATCATCGACTCCGATGATAGCAACATCGAGCAGGCACGGGGCTGTAAGTCCACAGGTATCGTCAAGACGGGCATGATGGAACGAGCCAAGCGTCAGGTTGTCACCATACTCGAGCACGGCACGCTCGACCGTGCCCACGCGACGACGAGCGTCGGCAATAGCGAGCTCCTGTGCGGCGGCCCGCATACGGCGGCTGCGCTCGGCCATAACCTCGGGTGGCACCTGGTCGGGCATGTCGGCAGCAAGGGTACCGGGACGCTTGCTGTAGCGGAACACGTGCATACGCGAGAAACCCACACGGCGGCACAGCGCCAGCGACTCCTCGAACTCCTCGTCCGTCTCACCAGGAAAACCGACGATGACATCGCACGAAAGGGACGCCTGGGGCAAGTTGGCGCGAATCATACGCACCGTGTCCTCAAAGGCCTCCGCACTATAGGGACGGCCCATGCGATGCAGGGTCGCCGTGCAGCCGGACTGCACGGGCAGGTGCAAAAACGGGGCGATACGCTGCGGAAAGCGCGCCATAACCTTAAGCAGGCGCTCGGAGATATCCATGGGCTCGACCGAGGAAATGCGCACATGCGGAATAGACGTGCGCTCCATGATGGCCTCGAGCAGTTCATCGATTTCGACGTGCTCGTCGGTCGCGCTCTTGCCATCGTAGGCACCCAGGTTCACACCGGTCAGCACCACCTCGGGCACGCCGGCCTCCTGGGCCTCGCGAACTTGCTCGAGCACGGACTCGACGGGCACGGAGCGCTCGGGGCCGCGCGCCTTCCACACAATGCAATAAGTGCAGCGATGGTTGCAGCCATCCTGAATCTTCACGCCCAGGCGAGAGCGACCGAGCGCATCGACCACCTCGCCATCGCTGCAGGCGGGAACGCTATCGGACTCAACACCCAGCACCTCGCATACACGTTCGGCGACATCTATCTTGGACGGCTCGGCAATCACGCGATCCGAAAGCTCCGACAGCTCCTCGGGATGCAAATTGACCACGCATCCGGTCACGACCACATAGGGCTCGTTTGGATGGGCCAGCGCATGACGGACGGCCTTACGGGTCTTGGCCTCGGCCTCGCCCGTAACGGCACAAGTGTTAATGACGATCAGATCGGCATCCTGGGGCTCCACAATAGCAAAGCCCAAGCGCATAAGATCGGCAGTGATACGGTCAGACTCAACCCGGTTGACACGGCAGCCGAGGTTGACGACGGAAATATGGGGTGCGAGCACGCGGGCTCCTTAATCGAGGATATCGTCGAGGGCACTCTTGATACGGTCGGTCACCGACTTCTTACCGGAAGCGACGTCATCGCCCATCTCATCGGCAAAAGCACGGAGCAGCTCGCGCTGCTTATTGGAAAGATTGGTGGGAACGACCACGCGCAGTTGCACGATCAGGCGGCCACGCGAACCGCCACCGCCAATGCGCGGCATGCCGTAATTATTGACGCTCACGGTGTCGCCGTACTGG
>CABUAL010000109.1 GCA_902489515.1 uncultured Collinsella sp.
CTAAAATTTCACCCTGGGGCTTTGGGAACGTACCTAACCGCCGCCAGCATCCCAATAACCTGCATCAACGTGAACAACATCCCAAAACAACCCCCCTGAGCACGCTAAATGAACGAAATGTTGTTAGCCGCTACTCAAATTAGTTTCACTAACAGCTTGTGCTAGGATACCTAACGTTACATGAGTTCAACTGCGCTCGCGGTTCCAGCAAACCTCAAAGCGCAGGGTCGATCAGCATCCGGCCGTAACGGCGGTGCCAGAAACACCACGAGCTCCAATAAAGAAGTCATGCGACTTTATTTATTTGCATTGAATTATTCAAAAGATGCAAATGAACAATTGTTGTATGTCAACACGTTGCAGTTCTTCAGCTGTTTGCGTGCGGTCCAGTTTTGTACCCGCTTGACTGGCTCGCACGCAGCCAGCTGAGGTTGTGGGCAAACTTGCGATACATGCCTACAGCCTCAGTGCTGCACTCGTACATACCGTTCACGGTGGGGCAGAGCCACGTGCTTGTCTGACTGGGCTCAGGGTTTGAATATGGAGCGCCTTCGCGCACAAGCGCCCTGGCGTAGCCATACCCAAACCTCGTGAGCCACACGTAAGACAGCAAGGGGGTGGTGCTCGTGTGGTATGTGATCCAGGTCATTAACGGTCGCGAAGACGTAATGCGCGAGCGCATCGAGCGTATGGTGCCGGCGAGCGCCATGCAAGAGCTCTTTTATCCCCAATTTCAAACCGAGATTAAAGTACACGGCGAATGGGTCGATACGACCAAGCCGCTCTTTCCCGGTTACCTTATCTGCGATACGGCAGATCCCCGCACCGTGCAACAGTATCTGCTGCGTATGGACGACTTTGCCCGGGTGTTATCCCAGGACGGTCAGTTTGTGCCGCTGGCAAAAGAAGAGGTCCAGCTTATTGGCGGCTTTACGCATAGGGGAGACCGCGTAGTGCCCATGAGTGAGGCCCTAAAAGACGGTGACCGGGTCGTAGTGACGGCAGGTCCGCTGCTGGGCCACGAAGGCCTTATCAAAACCATTAACAGACGCAAGAGCACTGCTTATTTGGAGCTCGATCTGTGCGGCCGACGCGTAACTACGCGCGTTGGCCTTGCCGTGCTTTCGGCTGAGCAGCGCGTAATGCGAAACCTTAAAAAGGCGATTGCCTAGCTGCTGGCGGCTGTTTAACGGAGCAAGGGGGATCCCCGAGGCGGGGATAACGGGATCAATAGGGAAGAGAAGAACTTATTTTGAACACCAAATCTAAGAGCGCAAAGCAAAAAGGGAAGCTGAGTGCGTTTGAACCGTATGCGTTGATGGCATATGACATTGTGGCAACTTTTATTGCCGTGTTTGTCGCATCATGGGGAACGCAGCATTGGGCGACGCTCAGCGGGGCAGCCGGTGCATGTCCGGCTATTCTTGTTCTTGCGCTTGTTAACGTTGTCGTCTTTTGGTTCTTCCATATGTATAGCAGCTTGTGGCGCTATGCAAGCATTTCCGAGGCTGGACGTATTGTTGCTGCTGTAACGGTAAGCTCAGTTATTGGCGACGTTATCTTTAACGTGTTATTTGGCAAGGGCATGACCCTTCGTGAGGACGTTATGGCATGGGCTGTCGTCCTCATTATTTGCGGTGGCGGCCGTTTTGCCATACGTGCAATATATGGTAGCCAGCTCTGGCGCTTTAAAAGCAATTCCGATGCGCATCTCCCGCGTACGCTCATCGTAGGAGCAGGGGAGACCGGCTCTCTCTCCATCAAACGTATGCTCAACGGAGACCCTGATATGATCGGTGATCCGGTTGCCGTTGTTGACGATGACCCCAATAAGCAAAACCAGCGTATTCATGACGTAAAGGTCTGCGGTACTTGCGCCGATATCCCTACTATTGCGCACGATTGTGAAGCGGAGCAGATTGTCGTGGCAATTCCGAGCGCCACGCATGAAGAGCGTCAGCGTATCTATGACCTGTGCATGAAGACGGGTCTTAGGGTCCTTACGCTCCCCAATGTCCGCGATATTCCGCAGGATGGTGTAGGCAGGGTTGCCCTTCGTGAGGTCGAGATCAGCGACTTGCTTTCTCGCGAGGAGAAGTCGCTTGATCTTAACCAGATGGGTTACGTTACCGGTAAGCGCATTTTAGTCACGGGCGGCGGCGGATCTATTGGCTCAGAGCTTGTACGCCAGCTGCTTCCGGCTAAGCCTGCGCAAATCGTGTTGTTCGACATTTACGAGAACACTACCTACGAGCTGTATCACGACATCATCAAGACCGCTCATGATCAAGGCACTGATATTCAAGTCTATATCGGCTCCATTACGCATCTCCCAGCGATTACCAAGGTTTTTGAGAAGTACCATCCTCAAGTTGTTTTCCACGCGGCAGCCCACAAGCACGTTCCCCTTATGGAACACAACGCCCGCGAGGCAATCGAGAATAACGTTTTTGGCACACTCAACGTCGTGCGTCTTGCTGACAAGTACCAGTGCAGCCACTATGTGCAAATTTCTACCGATAAGGCCGTTAATCCCACTAACGTAATGGGCGCCACCAAGCGTATGGACGAGATGATCGTTCAGTATTACGCGGCAAACAGTAAGACTATCTTTACGGCTGTTCGCTTTGGCAATGTTCTGGGTAGTCACGGATCGGTCATCCCGCTGTTTAAACGCCAGCTTCGTGAGGGTGGCCCTATCACCATTACGCACAAGGACATCACGCGTTACTTCATGACCATCCCGGAGGCTAGCAAGCTTGTCATTACTGCCGGCGCTTTGGCGCATGGCGGCGAAATTTTTGTACTGGACATGGGCGAGCCGGTCAAGATCTACGACCTTGCCATCAACCTTATTACGCTGAGCGGTCTTAAGCCTGGCAAAGATATCCAAATCAAAGAGGTCGGCCTGCGTCCTGGCGAAAAGATGTACGAGGAGCTCCTTATGGACAATGAGCAGCTCCTGCCTACCGAGCACTCCGAGATCCGCATTTCCACAGCCGAGGCCGACAAGATGGAAGAGATTAAAGACAAGCTCGAGAAGCTTCACGACTGCCTCGACAAGGATAACGACACGGTTAAGTCCGTGCTCGCTGAGGTTGTACCTACGTATCATCCGCAGTTTAACGATTAGGAATAAGGAGCTAAGATGGACATTAAACCCTTCGAGAACAAAGTTTGGCTTAGCTCGCCGACCATGCACGGCGATGAGCTCAAATACATTACCAAGGCATATGAGACCAACTGGATGTCGACGGTAGGGGAGAATATCAACGAAGTCGAGCGCCAAATGGCCGAGAAGATTGGCTGCGGCTATGCCGTTGCCCTTTCTTGTGGTACTTCAGCGCTGCATCTTGCCATGAAGCTCGCTGGAATTAAGCCCGGTGATGAGGTCCTTTGCAGCGATATGACGTTTGACGCTACGGTAAACCCAGTTGTTTACGAGGGCGGTGTTCCTGTATTTATCGATACCGAGCGTGACACTTGGAATATGGATCCCGTAGCTCTTGAAAAGGCCTTCGAACTGCATCCGACTGCAAAGGTCGTTGTGGCGGCGCATCTTTACGGTACGCCCGGCAAAGTCGAAGAGCTTCGTTCAATTTGCGATGCGCACGGGGCTGCCCTTGTTGAGGATGCTGCTGAGTCGCTTGGCGCCACGTATAAGGGTCGTCAGACTGGTACTTTTGGTGACATCAGCGCCATTAGCTTTAACGGCAATAAGATCATTACCGGTTCCGCTGGTGGCATGCTTTTAACTGATAGCAAAGAGGCAGCCGATAAAGCGCGCAAATGGTCGACCCAGTCGCGTGAAGCTGCCCCTTGGTATCAGCATGAGGAACTTGGCTATAACTATCGTATGAGCAACGTGATTGCCGGTGTCGTGCGTGGCCAGATTCCGTATCTGGAGGAGCATATTGCCCAAAAGAAGGCTATTTATATGCGTTACAAAGAGGGCTTCAAGGGTCTGCCGGTTTGCATGAACCCCTACGACCCTAACGTTTGTGAGCCGAACTTCTGGCTTTCTTGTATGCTGATTGAGCCCGATGCGATGTGCAAGCAGGTTCGTGGCGAAAGTGAGGCGCTTTACGTAAGCGAACCTGGAAAGAGCTGCCCCACCGAGATTCTTGAGGCTATTGCCGCCATCAATGCCGAGGGCCGTCCCATTTGGAAGCCCATGCATATGCAGCCTATTTATCGCATGAATGCTTTCGTAACGCGCGAGGGCAATGGTCGAGCTAAGACCAATGCGTATATTTCCGGCGGTGCAACGGGCGCAGATGGCTTGCCTTTGGATGTGGGCGCTGACATCTTCCATCGTGGTCTCTGCCTGCCCTCCGACAACAAGATGACTCCCGAGCAGCAGGACGTAATCATCGAAGTTATTAGGCGTTGTTTTGAGTAGGCTTGGTAACGAGACGTTCTATCAGCGATATGGCAAACGAGTCATTGACCTGTGCCTGTCTCTTGTCCTGCTCATTCTCTTCTGGTGGGTACTGGCGATCGTGGCAATTCTGGTGCGCGTAAAATTGGGCAGCCCTGTGCTGTTCCGCCAGCCGCGTCCCGGCCGCGACGAGAAAGTGTTCAACCTATATAAGTTTCGCACGATGACCGACGAGCGCGACGCCGACGGAAACCTGCTGCCCGACGAGCGGCGCCTGACGAAGTTCGGCCGCGCCCTGCGCTCCACGAGCCTGGACGAACTGCCCGAGGTGTTCAACATCGTCAGGGGTGACATGGCGATCATCGGGCCAAGGCCGCTTCTAGTCGAGTACCTGCCCTACTACAACGACCGCGAGAGACTCCGTCATTGCGTGCGGCCCGGTCTCACCGGGCTCGCGCAGGTCAACGGGCGCAACTCCCTCAAGTGGGGCGAGCGTTTCGAGCTCGACGCTGAGTATGTGGAGAGCATCAACCTCGCCAATGACGTTCACATCTTCCTGAGGACGATCGGCAAGGCGCTGAGCCGCAGCGACGTCTCGGACAACACAGCCGCAACTGAAGGCAACTTCGCGGAAATCAGGTCCCGCGAGATCACAAGGGGGAAAGCAGCTGATGAGTAACGGAACCAACATCCTCATCCTGAGCGCGGGAACGCGCGACAAGGTCGTGCAGTACTTCAAGCGCTCGCTCGCGGGCCGAGGCAGGGTACTCGCTACCGACATGAGCGAGTACGCGCCCGCCATCTACGAGGCCGACGAGCACTTCATCGTACCGCGTATGACCGACGAGGGATACCTCGACGTCATACTCGAGATCTGCAGAGACTACGACGTCAAAGGTGTTCTCTCCCTCATCGACCCCGAGCTCTCCCTGCTCGCGAAGAACGCGGGCCGTTTCGAGGCCGTGGGGACCACGGTCATCGGATCCTCCTACGACCTCTGTGAGCTCGCGCTCGACAAGTTCGAGATGTTCAAGTGGCTCTCCTCCCACGGCTACCGCTGCGCACGCTCCTGGATGGATCGCGGCGAGTTCCACCGAGCCTACGACTGTGGCGAGGTCGGGTTCCCCGTGTTCGTGAAGCCCGCTAGGGGCAGCGCGAGTCTCGCCATCTCCAAGGTCTCGGACGCCGACTACCTCGACCTTATGCTCGCCCAGGGCGACGGGCTTATGATTCAGGAGTTCCTGGACGGCCAGGAGATCGGCGCCGACGTCTATGTGGACATGGTTAGCGGTGAGGTCGTCTCCATCTTCACCAAGAAGAAGCTGAAGATGCGCGCCGGCGAGACCGACAAGGCCGTCTCCTTCAAGGACCCCGTGCTCTTCGAGCTGATCGAGAGGTTCGTGAGGGAGACAGGCTTCAAGGGCCAGGTCGACATCGACGTATTCAATATCGGCGGCGAGCGGAGTGACCACCCCGCACGCCTACGAGTCCGGGTGCGACCACATCGAGCTTATCGTCAACAACCTCGACGGGGTGGCCAACAAGCCGCGCATAGGGGAGTATGACGAGGGGATCGTGATGATGAAGTACAACGAAATTATGACGCTGAGGGGATAGCGGCATGCGGGTCCTCTTTCTGAGCCAGAGCCCCATGGAGTCTGGGGACACCGGCATATACACCGATCTCCTTAGGACGTTCGCCGAGCACGGTCACTCCGTTTACGCTCTCTCGCCGAGAGAGAGGCGCACGGGCCTGCCCTCCGAGCTCGCACACGAGGACGGGATCAATATCATCCGCGTCGCGGTCGGCAACATCACCAAGACCAACCTGATAGAGAAGGGCGTCTCGACGCTCTCCATCGGAGTTAGGTACCTCGACGCCCTAAAGCGTTTCGCCCCGGGCGTCGATTTCGACCTAGTGCTCTACGCAACGCCCCCCACCACTATCTCGGGTGTCGTGGAAAAGGTTAAGCGCGCGACGGGCGCCAGGGCCTATCTCCTTC
>CABUAL010000110.1 GCA_902489515.1 uncultured Collinsella sp.
TGCTTTGCTTCGGGCGACGTAGCTTATCTGGTCGACGATGCGTCGTCGTCCCCCGCGACCAAGCGGGCTCAAAGGAGATGGTCTGGCCGCGCAGCAGGTCCAGCACATATACGATGCTATGCTCGGACAGCGGCAACTGACGCTCGGCGACAAAACCGCTGCGGGCAAAGTCGTACGACGCCGAACGCGAGCTTGTGATGTCATCGAGATAGGCAACTGTCGTCACAACAAGGTTGAGCAGCTTTGTCGACACGTCTTCGAAGGCTTCGGGCGTATGGACAAACGTGAGCTTCTTGCCGTACGAGAAGGTGCCGCCGCGCACGTAGGCATCGGCCATGCCGTCGATGTCCTTGACCACGTAGGAGACCGATCCACAACGAATGCGAAGCTCGAGCGCCCAGCTAAAGCGGTCGGCAAACAGTGGATTGTAGTACGGCACCAACGAGGGCTCCAACACCGCCTTGGGGGCATCGGGATCCACACTGCCAGCGAGCTTGCGGCGCATGCTCGCCAGCTCATCCATGCGTGCGTCCGAAAGATCGGAGAGCGCCGCCATGAGGCTGGGACTCGTGGGGACGGGCGCCGGAAAGGGAAAGTTGGGATTGACGGCCGGCGCTTTGGGCGCGGTGCGCGCGGGCTGTTTCGGCTGCGCCGTAAACGTGCGGACCGGCGTGCGCAAACCTTCGACGGGCTCGGCGCCGCTGGCATCCAAATACGCCAGAGCCGTGGCAATAGCGTGCTTGCACATACCGGGGTAACGATAGGCGGCGGGGCAATCGCAGTCGTAGTCGATCACCTCGTGCTCGTCCATGTCGAGCGCCACGTGCGTCTTGTACAGGTCGCCACGCGAACCGCGCACCGAGCCCTCAACCGTCACATTTTTGGAGAAGCGCGAGCCGCTGTCCTCGATCGACAGCACGGCGCCGTTGAGCATGAGCGAACGCCCCTTCATAAAGGTGCCGCTCAGCGCCGCCTCTTTCCGGAGCGCCTGCACAAACGTCCCCTGCGCCATCACTTCCTCCAATCTCACCCGGGGTAGCTAATTTGGGACGGGGCTATTTTAGCTACCCCCATATGTCGGTTGAGATGCATTCCGACCCCGACTCATTCGCCGTCAGTCAAAGGGTAGCTAAAATAGCCCCGTCCCAAATTAGCTACCCCGCCAACGCCGTCCTTAAATTACCGTCACTCTGCCTTGGTTACCCACAATCGCCTTTGCCTCTGCCAGCAGCGGAATCGAGCGTGCGTTGACCTTGGCCGGCACCTCGGCGCGCAGCACGCGCCCGTCCACCTGCTCGATAAAGATTTCCACGCGGTCGCCGCCCGGGTTGGTGGTGAGTACCGTGGCCAGACGCGCCATGTTGCCCTGGCTAAAGCGGCTGTTGGGCACCATGACCTCAAACACCTTGGGCTTGTTGTTCTCCTCGTTAAGCTCCAGCGGCACGATCTCCTGCGCAATGATCTGGTCACCGCGGTCCGAACGCTCGAGCTTGCCCTTAATGCGCACAAACGCATCGGACAGCTGTGCGCCGGTCTCGGGATCGACCTCGCCGTACAGATACCCCTCGGCCTCCTTGTAGGTCCTGGGGAACACCACGACCGTGGCCTCGCCTTCCATGTCCTCGAGCTGCACGATGCCCATGGGGTCGCCATTTTTGGTCACGCGCTTGGACACACTCGAGACCATGCCGGCCCACCACAGCGCCTTGCCCTCGGGAATCTCCTGGTTGATGGTGCCGCCCGTGGGGGTTCTGGGCATTCGTGGTGTTCCCCAGGACCTACAAGGAGGCCGACAGCGCCTTGCCCTCGGGAATCTCCTGGTTGATGGTGCCGCCCGTGGGGTTTTGCACCTCGTAGCCGGTGTCGATCTGCGAGAACGAGAAGTCGCGCGCCTTAGACAACGCGTACTCAAACGGGCGCAGCGGGTGGTCCGAGACGTAAATGCCCAGAACCTCCTTCTCCTGGCTCAGTTTAAGGTGGCGGTCCCACTCCTGGCCGTCCGGATCGGGCACGCTGACCTCGAAGCCCGAGCCTTCAACGTCGCCAAACATATCGAAGAACGAGGTCTGGCCGCTCGCGCGGTCCTTCTGGCGCTTCACTGCGGCATCGATGATGTTCTCGGGATTGTTCTTGTCCACAAAATGCATCATCTGACGGCGCGGATAGCCCGTGGAGTCGAAGGCACCTGCCTTGATCAGCGATTCGATCACGCGACGGTTGGCCTGGCTTGAGTCCACGCGCTCGACAAAGTCGTGCAGCGTCTTAAACGGACCGCCCGCCTCGCGCTCGGCGATAATCGCCTGCGCCACGCCGGTGCCCACGCCGCGGATGCCGGCCAGACCAAAGCGCACGCCTTCCTTGGTAGCCGTGAACTCGGTGCCGGACTCGTTGACATCTGGCGAAAGCACGGGGATGCCGTCGTGACGGCACGCCGAGACGTAGTGCACGATCTTGTCGGTCTTGCCCGTATAGGACGTCAAAACGGCCGCCATGTACTCGTGCGGATAGTGCGCCTTGAGCCACGCCGTCTGCATAACCAGGATGGCGTAGCCGGCGGAGTGCGACTTGTTGAAGGCGTAGGATGCGAACTCGAGAACATCGTCCCAAATCTTCTGGGCGACCTCGCGCGTGTAGTTGTTCTTGATAGCGCCGTTCATCCAGTGGTCGTAGGTGGTCTCGTCCGAGCCATCCTCCCAGTGCAGCACCGTCGACGTGAGCAGCTTAATCTTTTTCTTAGCCACGGGCTTACGGATACGTGAGTCCGATTCGCCCTTGGAGAAGCCGCACATCTCGACGGAGATGAGCATAACCTGCTCCTGGTAGACCATGGTGCCGTAGGTTTCGCCCAGGATGTCGTCCAGGCGGTCGTCGTAGGAGACGGCCGGCTCCTTGCCGTTCATACGGTTGATGTAGGACGAGACCATGCCGGCGCCCAGCGGGCCCGGGCGGTACAGAGCGATCAATGCCACGACGTGCTTGTACTCGGTGGGCTTCATGTTCTTGATCGTGGCCGTCATGCCGGCGGACTCGACCTGGAAGACGCCGGCGGTGTGGCCGGAGCCCATGAGCTTAAAGATCTCGGGATCGTCAAAGGGAATCTCTTCCTCTTTGATGTCGATGCCGAAGTTCTTTTTGATGTTTGCCTTGGCCTTAGAGATAACCGTCAGCGTGCGCAGGCCCAGGAAGTCCATCTTGAGCAGGCCCATGTCGGCAACGGTATGGCCCTCGTACTGGGTAATCTCGACGCCGCCCTTGGTGTCGAGCTTGGTGGGCACGTGCTCGTTGACGGGGTCGCGGCAGATCAGAACGGCGCACGCGTGCACGCCCTCGCCACGGGTGAGGCCCTCGATCGAGAGCGCCGTGTCGATGATGCGGCGGGCGTCGTCGTCCTTTTTATAGGCCTCGGCAAAATCGGGGTTAAACAGATCCTCTTTGCCGGGTTGCTTTTCGAGCACCTGCTTGAGCTTGACCTTGGGATCGCTCGAGACCATCTTGGACAGGCGCTGGCCCATGTAGACCGGGTAGTCCAGGACGCGCGCGGCGTCGTTGATGGCCTGCTTGGCCTTGATGGTCGAGTAGGTGATGACGTGGGTGACCTTCTCGGGGCCGTAGAGCTGGCGAACGTGCTCCACGACCTCGAGGCGCCGTTCATCGTCGAAGTCCATATCGATATCGGGCATCTCGGTACGCTGCGGGGACAGGAACCTCTCGAACATCAGGCCGTTCTCGAGCGGGTCGAACGCGGTGATGTTCATGGCGTAGGCGACGATAGCGCCGGCGGCCGAGCCACGGCCGGGGCCGACGCCGATGCCGTTGTCCTTGGCCCATTGCACGTACTCGGCAACGATGAGGAAGTAGGCGGCAAAGCCCTTGTCGCAGATGACCTTGTATTCGTACTCAAAGCGCTCTTTGATGTTGACGCCGCCGATCTCGCGCGTGGCCCAGTCGTCACCGTAGTGTTGGCGCAGGCCCTTCTCGCACTCGCGGCGGAACTGGCTCTCGTGCGTCTCGCCGGGATCGAGCAGCGGGAAGCGCGGCAGGATGATGGAGTCCCAGTCCAACTCAACGTAGCACTTGTCGGCGATCTCGAGCGTGTTGTCGCAGGCCTCGGGGCAATACGGGAACATCGCCCGCATCTCCTCCTCGGTCTTCATGTAAAACTCCGAGCCGGTCATGCGCATGCGGTTGGGGTCATCGACCTTGGCGTTCATGCCAATACACATGATGACGTCCTGCACGGGCGCATCCTCGCGGCGCAGGTAGTGGAAGTCGTTGGTGGCGATGACCTTGACGCCCACCTGCTTGGCGATATCGATGAGCGTGCGGTCCATCTGCTCGTCAGTCAGGCCGTTGTCGGTGGTGATGCCGTGTTCCTGGATCTCGATGTAGAAGTCGCCGGGGTCGAAGGTGTCGCGGAAGGTCTCGGCCCACTTGATGGCGCCTTCCATGTCGCCGCGGTCGATGTATTTGGGGATGATGCCCGCGATACAGGCGCTCGTGCAGATCATGCCCTTGGCATGGCGGCGCAGGTTGTCGAGCGTCACGCGCGGCTTGTAGTAAAAGCCCTGCACGGCGGCCTCGGAGACCGTCTGCATCAGGTTGACGTAGCCTTCCTGGTCTTTGGCCAGGAGGATCATATGGTAGAGCTCGGGCTTATGGTCGCGGGCGAGCGTCTCGTCCGGCGTAAAGTAGACCTCGCAGCCAAAGATGGGTTTGATGACCAGGGGCGGCTTGAGCTCGTCGATGTTGCCCTTCTCGTCCCACATGGCCATGTCCTTCACATACTGGGCATGCTCGCGCGGGCTTTCCTCGGGATCGGGCTCCACCAGCTCGTCGCGGCGGTCCTTTTCCAAGAAGGCCTTGTCGTGACTCCAGGTTTTGTACTCGGGCGTGTTGTGGTTAACGGCGTCGCAGGCCAGCGCCAGGTCGGGCACGCCATACATGTAGCCGTGGTCGGTAATGGCAACGGCGGGCATGCCAAGCTCAACGGCACGGTTGACCATATCCTGGATACGGGTTGCGCCGTCGAGCATGGAGAAAACAGTGTGATTGTGCAGATGGACGAATGCCATGTAATGAGCTCCGATGCGGGTTCGTGATCTTAGGGTTACGATTCTACCGCACAGCGCGGACGGCACCCGAACCTAGCCCAAACCCACACGGCTCCTCTTGCAGTTGCGGTGAAATGCGGACTGTTTGGCGGCTTTTTTGACCAAAACAGTCCGTATTCCACCGCAAGTTATCTGAGGACTAGAGGTTGTAGGTGACCACTTGAGGTTCGGCGGGATTGACGAAGATGGTTGGATTCGCCCGCTCCACGCGAACGAACTTGACGGTCACGACCTCAAAGCCCGCCTTGTGCAGAACGTCGGCGTAAACGCGCGCCTGCAAGGCGTGTTTCTCGAGCAGCTGCTCCGGCGTCTCATCCGGCGTGCCGCCCGTCTTGTAGTCGATGACCAGTGCGCGCGACGGATCCGCCGGGTCGGTTGCCAAGGCATCGATGGCGCCCTCGGCATAGGCGCCGTAGCGGGCGATATCCTCGTCCTCGCAGCCCAGCGAGAAGAACGGCACCTCGGCACGGATGCACGGCCACGCGAGCAGCTCGGCACGAACCGACGACTTGAGCCAGCGATCCAGAGCGACATCGAAGCGCTCGCGCTGTTCCGGCGTCAGGCGCCACAAGCGAGCCAGGGCGTCGGCACGCTCAACGGGCAGCGCATCGGCACCCATCTCGATGAGCCACTGGCAAGCGGCGTGGAAGGCCGAGCCCAGCGCCATGGGGTTGCCGGCGGGCTCGACAGCAGCCACGTCCGCATCGGCCATCTCCGAGCCATCCGACTCCGCATCATCGCCGGACTCGTCCATGGGAACAAGCGCCTCGGCGGCACGGTCCTCGGACTCGGCATGCAGCGCCACGGCAATTGACGAGTAGCTATACGAGTCACGCACCGGGAACGGACAGATGCCCATGCGCACGCCCACTGCCTGGGGATACACGAGCTCAAACGCATCGGGCTTGGGGTCGGCAGGACCGGGCACAGTTGAGCGCGCAGCATTATCAGCGACATCGACATCGCCGCGAACGAGCCTGCCCTCGGCATCCAGCGAAGCGTTAGCCTCAAACGCCTGCTCACCAAACGTAAAGTCCGCCAGCGAGATGAGCTCGTAGTCGCCCGGCTGGGAGTTGTCGAACACCAGACGGTCGCTATCGAGCTGCGGCATGTCCAGACTATCGGTCGGCAGGATGCGGCGCAGCACGTCGTAGGTCAGATCCGTCTCGACATCGAAGGTCGGCGCCATCACCTTGCCGCGGCTCACACCGGCATCCATCGCCAAGATCACCAGCTCGCCC
>CABUAL010000111.1 GCA_902489515.1 uncultured Collinsella sp.
ACGGCTTTGCCGAGAGCAACGACATCGTCTGCATGAGCCGTTCTTGCCGTTCGTGTCATAGCCCTCGACGATGCCACCGATCAAGAAGCTCGGATCCAGACCCATGCGGTCGAGCATGGTGGCGCACATCGAAGACGTGGTGGTCTTGCCATGCGTGCCGGCAACAGCGACGGTGGTGTACCCGTGGCCCAATGCAGAGAGCATCTTGGCACGGGGCCACACAGGAATGCCCAGCTCGCGAGCGCGCACAAGCTCAGGGTTGGACTCCGGAATAGCGGTGGAGACAACAACCACGTCGGGCTTGACCTCGTCGATCGTGGCTGCCTCATGGCCCACGTGCACCTTCACACCAGCGCGGGTAAGCTGGCGGATATAACGTGACGTCTTAAGGTCGGAGCCGGTAACGGCATAACCGCGCTCGTGCAGAACGAGGGCGATGCCGCTCATGCCGGCGCCGCCGATACCGATAAAGTGGGCGCTCTTAAACTCGGGCGCGGAGGTTGCAGTCTGGGAATCAGCCATGTGCTCGTGTACTCCTTGCGTAAACACTGCCTGTAACCCGTTAACTGTACCGCACCTACCGCATCAGCGCGAGGGCGACCGACGATATCCCGTCTAACTAACGCAAACCCTCTACCGCATCGGCCAGAAGAGCGGCGGCCCTATCCTGAGCCAGACCACGCGCCGCCTGACGCATGGCGTCGCGCGCCGCCGCGTCATCGACCAGGTGCAGCAGCTCATCGGCAAAGGCAGAACCGTCGATATCGGCATCGGCGCAGAGCACGCCGGCCCCGGCGTCGACCAGATAACGGGCATTGGTGGTTTGGTGGTCGGCCGTCGCATGCGGATACGGCACGAGCACCGAGGGCACGGCGAGCGCAGCGATCTCGGCCACGCTCGATGCGCCCGAACGCGAGAGCACCAAATCGGCAGCAGCCAGCATATCGCCCATGTTGTCGATGTAAGGCTGGACGCGATAACGCTTCTCCTCCTCGGGCGTCAGCGCCAAAGCGCGCTCGGTGTCCTCAAAGCCGTCGGCTCCCGTCGAATGCAAAATGTAGAGATTCTCGCGGGCCAGCAGCTCGCCCTTGAGCGAGGCTACTCGCTCGTTAAGATGCTGGGCACCGAGTGAACCGCCAAAGACGAGCAGAAGCGTCGCATCCTCGGGCACGCCAAGTGCCTCGCGGCCGCGGGCGCGATCGCCCTCAATGACCGAGCGGCGCACCGGATTACCGGTCATGAGCACATGCTCGGGGTCGCCCTCGCGCTCAAAGACAGAGCGCGCAGCCGGCACCGAGATACACACGCGGGCGGCATGGGAACTCATCATCTTATTGGCCAGGCCCGGAACAGAGTTCTGCTCGTGCAGCAGATACGGAACGCCCGCGTCCTTGCACCAGCCCAGCAGCGGGACCTCGACGTAGGCACCAAAACCGATGGCAGCATCGGGCTTGCCAACCTTTGAGAAATGGCTGGAGAGCGAGCGCTTGGCCTTATTGACGCGCCACAGCGAGCTCAGCGCGGTCCAAGGACGGGAGCGGTCGAAGCCCGTGACCGTGATAGGTACAAAATCGAACCCGGCCTCGGGAACCAAACGACCCTCGAGCTTGTGCGACTGGCCCACGAACACAACATGATGTCCGCGGTCGCGCAACTCCTCAGCCAAGGCAAGCGCAGGGTTGATATGTCCCGCCGTGCCGCCGGCTGCGATAGCAACGGTCATCTTATCGGTCATGAAAATCCCTTCGTACGCGCGGTCCCTGATCGTCGGTGCGCAGACGCGCCGACGGGTCCGAATTCAAATTGATTCGATTATATCCGCCGCCCGAGCTTCGGGGGTTCGGGCGTTGGGGACGCCCCTGCGGAGCCGTTCGCGGGCGCGGACGAGCCGCCGGCTCGGACGCAGAGCCATCCAAGACGGTAAAACCGTTGCGCGAAGGGCGATCGCCGCGCACATGGGGCACGCCGGCGGCGCTCTCGTCCATAACGGCAAAGCTCTCGCGGCGACGGTCGTACTCATCACGACGGGCGCTCTCGTGCGAGACGCGCAAGATCAGCCCCGCAAGCATAAGCGATACGATAATCGACGAACCGCCGTAGCTGATAAACGGCAGCGGCTTACCCGTCATGGGAAACACGTTGAGGATGCCCAGCGCATTAATCAAAAACTGTACCGCGAGAATGACTGCGGAACCCGACGCCATGAGCGCTCCGCGACGGTCCGCAGCCTGCTCGGCAATGCGAAACGCTGAGTAAATCAGCATCGCAAAGACCAAGAAGAGCAGCGCGGTCCCGACAAAACCGACCTCCTCGCCGATAATGGCCAGAATATAGTCGTTGTGTGCCTCGGGCAGATACGAATACTTCATGGTGGAGTTACCGATGCCACGGCCGAACAAGCCGCCCGAAGCAAACGCCATGATGGCAAGCGTTGCCTGATAGCCATCGCCATACTCGTCGGCCCAAGGGTTCAGGGCAACCTGAACACGCACCATGCGGTACGGCTCTGCAACAAGCGCAAACACACTCATGACAATGACGAGAATGATCACGCCGATGATAAACTTGGGGTCTAGGCCCGCAAATAACGCCATACACATGAGGGTCAGCGAGATGATCAAGACGGTGCCATAATCGGGCTGGATAAAGATCAAAAAGAGCGAAATGCCCAAGTAGACGACCATCTTACGAAGGAACTCGTTGATGTTGCCACCGGGCGAAAAGAAACGGTCGAGTATGATGGCCGAATACGCGATGGCAAACGGCTTTAAAAACTCAGAAGGCTGGAACTGAATACCGGCGATGTTGAGCCAGCGCGTGGCGCCACGGCTGCCACTGCCGACAAGAAATACCGCAAACAGCAAGAGAATCATACCGATAAGGAAGACCCTAAGTACATCTTCCCCAAACCAGCTGTCCGGCAAGACGCGAACGATCGCAACCAAGGCAAGCACGCCAACCCCGGCAAATGTAGCCTGTCGAACCAGGAAAAACGTCGCCGAGCCGTTCTCGTGCAATGCCTCGACCGATGACGCCGAGTACACCATCAGCAGACCAAAGCACACTAAAGTAAACAGGCACGCCATGAATATCAAACGAGGGCGCATGATGCGGGCGGGGACGCCGGCAATATAGCGTTCGCTGAGCGTCTGCCCGCCGCGACCGGAACGCGGCGTACTGCGCTGCGAGGAAGCACGGTCCGAGTCGGGCCTCCTCATACCTTGTCGGGGGCTCTCCTCTCTCACCGGCGGCCCCTATTCCATTTGCGATTTCGCTGCGGCGGCAAGCTGGGCCACGTAGTCCTTAAACACGCGGCCGCGCTCCTCGTAGCCCGAGAACTCATCGAACGAAGAACAGGCGGGAGAAAGCAGGATCACGTCGCCTCGGCTCGACAGCGAACGGGCAACGTCGACGGCGTCGCGCAGGTCGTCAGCCTGAGCGATATCAACATCACCATCGACATCGGCCTCGTCCATAGCGGCGGTAAAGCGCTCGCGCGCATCGCCAAAGCAGACGACCGATCGCACGTTGTCCATGACAACGCGGGCGAAGGACTCGAGTGGCGTGCCCTTATCGTGACCACCGAGCAGCAAGATCACGTCGTCGTCGGGAAACGCCGTCAGGGCCTTTTCGACCGCATCGGTGTTCGTTGCCTTGGAATCGTTGACGTAGCGCACGCCATCGATCTCGCCACAGGGCTCAACGCGGTGCTCCAGCGGCTGGAATGAGGCCAGGCCGCGACACACACCGTCGACATCGGCACCGACGGCCAGGGCAGCCGTGGCAGCGCACAGGGCATTGATGACATTGTGATGTCCGGAGATTTTGAGCTCGGACGTGGCGATGAGCGGGGTCTCGACGCCCTTCAGGCGAATGACCATCTTGCCATCGCGCACAAATGCGGCGTCCTCGCCCGCAGGCTCGTCAAAGGCGACCTTGCAGATGCGACGACCCGGCGTGTAGACATACTCATCGAATTCATGGATACCGGCATCCTCGACGTCGATAACCACAAGGTCATCATCGACCATATTCTCGAAGAGCTTAATCTTGGCGAGCGCATAGTTCTTATGGCTCTTGTGCCAGCCCAGATGGTCGGGCGTGATATTGAGCAGCACCGCCACACGGGGGTGGAGCTCGGTCGTCGTTGCGATCTGATAGCTCGAAAGCTCAGCTACAAACCACTCGTTATGCGCGCGGTCGTCGATTTCGTTCACCGGAGGCTCACCGATATTACCGACAGCAACGCTCGCCTCGCCCGCTGCCTTAAGCAGGTAGTCGGTCAGCGACGTGGTGGTCGTCTTGCCATTGGTGCCCGTAATGGCGATCCAATTTTTGGGAGACAGGCGGTAGGCAAACTCGGGCTCACCCATGATCTGGACAGCGTGATCGCGGCCAGCCTTAAAGAATGACGAGAACTCCGAGATGCCCGGACACGTCACGCATACATCAAACGCGCCCTCGACCTGCTCGGTTCCGTAGACAAACGATACCCCGCGCGCCTCGAGCGAGCGCGTGGCATCATTGGGCTCGGACGTGCCGCCACCGTACACGGTAACGGTACTCACGCGCTCGGGGTGCGCAAGCGCCCAGCGAGCGACATCTAGACCGGACTTACCCTGGCCCAAGACGAGCAGGCTAAAGGAATCTGCAAGAGGCATGAAAAACCACTATCCCAACTGGAAAAACAGGGCAAGGCCCAGAGCGCCAAAAGCGGCAGCGACAATCCAAAAACGGATGACGACCTTAGTCTCGGCCCATCCCTTCTTCTCGAAATGATGATGAATGGGCGCCATAAGGAAGACGCGCTTATGCGTAAAGTGGAAGTAGACGACCTGAATCATGACCGACAGGGTCTCGACGATAAACAGGCCGCCGATGATGAGCGAGACGACCTCGGTGTTGGTCATAATGGACGTGCAGGCAAAGGCTGCACCCAAGGCAAGAGAGCCGGTATCACCCATAAAGATGCTCGCCGGATAGCAGTTGAACCAAAGGAAGCCCAGGCAAGCACCAGCACATGCGGTACAGAAGATAGACAGGTTTACGTCACCGTGCAAAAACGCCATGGCAGCCATGGCAAGCATGGCAATCATAGAGGTGCCACCGGCAAGGCCGTCCAGGCCATCGGTCAGGTTCACGGCATTAGAAAGACCGGCGATCATCAACCAGCAAAAGACGATGTAGAGCCACGGAAAGGTAAGGCCACCAATGGTGGTCGAGAAGATACCGAGGTCAATCGTCAGACCGCCGGGAAAACGAATCTCGGGGGCAACGCCGCACCAGCTGACGGCAAGCACGGTAAACGTGACGCAGATAATGGTGAGACCGATCATCTTGGCGTGGGGCGTCAGGCCGAGCGAACGACCGTGCGTGACAGAGGTCAAATCGTCGATAAGGCCCAGAACGCCGGTTGCAAGCGTGGCAAGCAGCACGAGCACAAGCTCGGTGGTGAGCTTGCCCATCAAAAGGCACGTCAGCGAAACGGCTACGAGAATGACAACGCCGCCCATGGTGGGCGTGCCTTGCTTAATCAGGTGGCGTTTGGGTCCATCGGCGCGGACCTGCTGGCCGATACCCTCGACCTTAAGAAGCTTGATCCACCACGGCATGAGCAGCAGCGCAATGGCGGCGGCGATGCCAAGTCCCAAAAAGGCCTGGTATGTAGGATACGCGGGGTTCCCGAACATGGGCTAGCACACACCTTCCACAAAGCGGTCGAGCTCGACAAAGCGAGAGCCCTTGACCAGCACAACGTCATGGTTCTCAAGTGCGCCGGCCATACGGTCGAGCACCTGCTGATAATCGGAGAACACCTGGATGCGGTCCTCGTCCATGCCCATCATGCGCGCGGCTTCGGCCATACGAGCGGCCAGCTCACCGCCCACGCACGCCAGCATATCGAGCTTCTTAGCCGCGGCATAGGCGCCCACCAGCTCATGCATGCGGGGGGCCTCGTCGCCCATTTCGCCCATCTCGCCCAGAATCGCCATTCGAGAGCCAGAACACGAAAGCGAGCACAGCAGGTCAAGGCCAGCAGCCATGGATTCGGCGCTGGCGTTATACGAGTCGTCGATAATGCGGGCACCGCTCTTGGCGTGTTTGATCTCCTGACGATGACCGGTAATCGCGATACCCCTAAAGGCAGCATCGATCTGCTCGGGGGTCACGCCCAAACGATAGGCAACTGCGGCGGCCTTAACGGCATTGGGAACGGACTGGACGCCAGGAATGGCGAGCATGGTGTCAACGGACTCACCCATGCCAAAGTCAAGCGTAAAGACCGGGCGGCGCCAATCCCAACCTTGCCATCGTGACC
>CABUAL010000112.1 GCA_902489515.1 uncultured Collinsella sp.
AAAAACGCCCCGCCCAGTTTGCGCGCCGTCCGCGCCCGACGGTCTACATTGTGAGCGGCGAGGATGCGGCCGATCGCGCCGCGCGCAGCCTTGCCGCCTACGTGGGTCTGGCACACGTGTGCCGTTTTCCCGAGCGCAAGGACTATCCGTGGCGCGAGCAGGCGCCCGACGATGCTGTGGTTGCCCAGCGCTGCGAGGCCCTGGGACGCATCGTTCGCGGTGACAACTGCATCATGGTCGCCTCGGCCCGCGCGTTGCTGCGTTGCGTGCCGCCAGTCGAGAGCCGCTACTGGGAGTCCACGACCTTCGCGGTGGGCGAGGAGATTCCTTTTGACGAGGTGCCGCAGCGCCTGGTGGGCATGGGCTACACCAATGCCGGCGCCGCCGACGCGCCTGGTCTGTTCCGCGTGCACGGCGACACCGTCGAGGTGTTCCCCGCGCAGGAAAAAGCGCCCGTGCGCATCGAGTTCTTCGGCGACGAGATCGATCGCATCCGTCGCATGGTGAGCTCAACGGGGCAGACCATCGGCAACGAGGACAGCATCGAGATCTTCCCCTGCCGTGAGCTGGCGCTTACCGACGAGGCCGTCCACAACATGCATGTGGCGCTTTATCGCGCCAGCCAGGACGACAGCAAACTGGCAGCGCTGCTCGAGATGGTGGATGCGCGCATCGTCACGCCCGAGCTCGACCGCTTTTTGCCGGTGATGTACGGCCAGACCGTGAGCCCGCTGGCGCACGTGAGCGGCAAGGCGCTCGTGGTGCTGTCCGAGCCGCGCTCGCTGTTCGACGATTGCCTGCGTGCCTACGAGGATATCGAGGCCCGTGCCGGCGAGGCGGGGGTCGACCGACTGGATGGCCTGTATGTACGTGCCCAGCAGCTCGATTTTGGTGCTCAGCAGCGCCTGAACTACGTAAGCCTCATCCGTGCCGGCGGTGCGGTTACGGCCGAGCTCAAGATTGAGCAGCCGGCCATCGCGGGTTCGGACAATCGCTTTATGACGCGCATTCAGGAAGTCGTGGGCAAGCGTTACGCCTGCGTGTTTGCCATTCCCGACCGCGGTGCGCGCGAGTCGATGGAGCTCACCTTTGGCGACGAGGGCATTACCTTTGAGGAATCGCTGACCGCGGCGCCCGAAAACGCCGGCGTCATTGGCGAGCGCGTGCGCGTGGCGGCGGCAGATTCTGCCGACCGTGCTGCCCGTCAGGATGCCCATGCTGCAATTCGCGAGCGCAAGGCCGATGCGCTCAACGCCCGCTCGCTCGAGGCAGGTGCCGCCCAGGCAGCCGCCGGCGCCGCCGTGCCTACTATCTCGCGCGGACGCGTGACCTTTGTCGATGCCGCTCTGCCGCAGGGCGTGGTGGTGCCCGATGCCAACCTGGCCGTGTTCTCGATTGCCGACCTCAACGCCCGCATGGACGCCAACCGCGCGCGCAGCCGCCGCAAGGTGGACATTACGCAGATCACATTCCCGTTTAAGCCGGGCGACTACGTGGTGCACGCCACTCACGGCATCGCACTCTTTAGCGAGATCGCGCGCCAAGAAGTGGGCGGCAAGGAGCGCGACTACTTTTTGCTGGAATATGCCGACGGCGACAAGCTCTACGTGCCGCTCGAGCAGGTCGACCGCATCACGCGATACGTCGGTCCCGACGGTGACAAGCCGCGCCTGACCAGGCTCAATACCGCCGACTGGACGCGTGCCACCAACAAGGCACGCAAGAACGCCAAAAAGCTGGCGTTTGACCTGGTCGATCTGTATACGCGCCGCTCGTCGATTACCGGTATCGCCTGCCCGCCCGACACGCCCGAGCAGATCGAGATGGAGGAGAGCTTCCCCTACGACGAGACGCGCGACCAGCTGGAGGCTATCGCCGACATCAAGGCCGACATGGAGGCGCCCAAGCCCATGGACCGCCTGCTGTGCGGCGACGTGGGTTTCGGCAAGACCGAGGTTGCCCTGCGCGCGGCGTTTAAGTGCGTGGACTCCGGCCGCCAAGTCATGGTGCTCTGCCCCACGACCATTCTGGCCCAGCAGCACTACGAGACGTTCTTTGAGCGCTTTGCTCCGTTTGGCCTGGAGGTCGAAGTGCTCAGCCGCTTCCGCACCCCGGCGCAGCAGAAGCGCGCGCTCAAGGCGTTTGCCGAGGGCACGATTGATGTGCTCATCGGCACGCACCGCTTGCTTTCTGCCGACGTGAACCCCAAGAACCTGGGCATGGTGATCATCGACGAGGAGCAGCGCTTTGGCGTGCAGCACAAGGAACAGCTCAAGAACCTGCGTGAGCAAATCGACGTGCTCACGCTTTCGGCAACGCCTATTCCGCGAACCATGCAGATGGCCACGAGCGGCGTGCGCGACATGAGCCTGATCACCACACCGCCGACCGGGCGTCGTCCCGTGATCGTGCACGTGGGGGAGTACGACCCCGACGTGGTGAGTGCGGCGATTCGCCTGGAGGTGGGCCGCGGCGGTCAGGTGTATTACGTGTCCAACCGCGTCAAGACCATCGATGATGCCGTGGCGCGCGTGCACGAGGCCGCGCCCGAGGCACGTGTGGGCGTGGCGCATGGCAAGATGAGCCCGCGCGAGGTCGAGGACGTGATGATCGAGTTCGCGACCAAAAAGATCGACGTACTCATTGCCACGACCATCGTGGAGAGCGGTATCGACAACGCGACCGCCAACACGCTCATCATCGAGGACTCGCAGCGCCTGGGCCTGGCGCAGCTCTACCAGCTCAAGGGTCGTGTGGGCCGCTCGGCCACGCAGGCCTATGCGTACTTTATGTTCCCGGGCGAGCTGCCGCTCACCGAGGAGGCTACGGCGCGCCTGACTGCCCTTTCCGAGTTTCAGGACCTGGGCAGCGGCATGCGTATCGCCATGCGCGACCTGGAGATTCGTGGTGCCGGCTCGCTCATGGGCGCCGAGCAGCACGGTAACCTGTCGAGCGTGGGCTTTGACCTGTTTACGCAGATGCTGGGCCAGGCCGTGGCCGAGGCGCGCGGCGATGACGACGCCGGCGTGGAGGCGGCGAGCGTGGGCATTAACCTGCCGGCCGACTACTTCTTGTCCGAGGAATACCTGCCGGCGGTGGACCAGCGCGTACTCGTGTACCGCAAGCTTGCGGCGGCCGAGGACCTAGAGAGCATCGACGAGGTACAGGAGGAGACCGAGGCCGCACACGGCGAGCTGCCGTTGGCGGGGCTCAACCTGTTCAATCGCGCGCGAATCCGCATTCGCGGCGAGCGCCTGGGGCTCGAGAGCGTCACGCTCAGCGGCGGTCGCATCACGTTTTTGGGTGTCGACGTGCCCAAGAAGGTGGCCTTTGAGCTTAAGACCCGCTATGGCGCGGTGAACTTTCCCAAGAGCCGCAAGCTGTCGGTGCCCTACAAGGCGGGTGCCGGCGCGGGCAGCGGCCTGGGTCGCGGTCTCGACGCCAGCGACGGCACCGGCCCCGTGGCCGCGGCACTCATGCTGCTGCAGCAATTAGGCACGAGCGACGATGACTAACAAGTAGGGGCGTGGCGGGGCATAGCTACCAGTTGTTCTTTGCCCCGCCACCTCGCAGGTTGATTCCAGCCCCATCGAAAGGAAAGCATGTTCGGATACATCTATAAGAAAGATGTCGCTATTATCGCGGCCGTCCTGTGCCTTTGTCTGGGCGTGGGCAGCTTCTTTGATTATCAGATCTCGAGTGCGCTGTTCAACATCGGCAGCATGTACGGTCGCTTTGTCGAGGCGGCCGGCGAGCTACCGTTCGAGCTGACGGCGAGCGTCGCGGGCGTTATGCTCGTGCGCGCGGTGCGTTCCGACTCCAAGGCGAGCAAGTGGCTCGCTGCGCTGGGCGTTTTGATCAACGTGGGTCTGGTCGGCTACGAGATTATCGGATCGCTGCGCGTCGGCGGCAAGCTTATTGCGTTTCAGCTGGTTCTGACGTTTGCGTTGGTCATCGCAGCCAACTTCATCGCCTACCGCCTCACGCGCACGACCGAGCCCGACGAGCTTACGCGCTGGGCGTTGATGGTGCTGGCCGTGTGGGTCGCTCAGGCCATCATCCTCAACGTCATTGTTAAGCCGTTATGGTCGCGCCCGCGCATGCGCGTGATCGAGGTCACGCCGGGGCTCAATTTTCAGCCGTGGTGGGTGATCGGCAACCCCGACAAGTGGGCCTATATCGCCGCCGGCGTGATCAAGGACGGGTTCAAGTCGTTTGCGAGCGGACACACGGCGCATGCGGCGATCGGCCTTATGCTCGCCGGGCTTCCCGCGGCAGCCTTTAAGGAAAAACCTTCGCGTCGCCGCGTGATCTTTTGGGCGGCGGTTGTTGTTGCAGCGTTCGTCGCCTTTGGGCGCATCGTGATCGGCGCGCACTTTTTGAGTGACGTGAGCTGCGGTTTTGCCCTGGTACTGGCACTTGAGTGCCTTGCCGCACGCATTGCCTATCCCAACGGCGTACAATAGCTCCGTTTGAATCATCTGGCCGATACCCGGTAAGAGAGGATTGCCATGCTCGCGTTTAACAACGATTATTCCCACGGCGCACATCCGGCAGTGCTGCAGGCGCTCGTCGACACCAATATGGAGCCGCAGCCCGGCTACGGTACCGATGCGCACACCGAGCGTGCCAAGCAGCTTATCCGCGAAGCCTGTCAGGCCCCCGATGCCGACGTGTTTTTTCTGGTGGGCGGCACGCAGGCCAACGCGACGGTGATTGACATGCTGCTCGCGCCGTACGAGGGCGTCGTTGCTGCCGAGACCGGCCACGTCGCCTGCCACGAGGCGGGCGCCATCGAGTTTGGCGGTCACAAGGTGCTCACCATCCCCGGCTACGAGGGCAAGATGCACGCCGAGGATCTGGAGAACTATATCCAGGTGTTCTACGAAAACGAGAGCTACGAGCACACGGTGTTCCCGGGCGCCGTGTACGTGAGCCTATCGACCGAGTACGGCACGCTGTACTCCAAGGCCGAGCTCGCGGCGATTCACGCAGTGTGCCAGAAGCGCGAGATTCCGCTGTTTGTGGACGGTGCCCGCCTGGCCTATGCGCTGGCGGCCGATGAGTGCGACATTTCCCTGCCCGAGCTGGCGCAGCTGTGCGACGTGTTCTACATCGGCGGCACCAAGTGCGGCGCTCTGTGCGGCGAGGCCGTGGTGTTTTGCGGCATGCACGCTCCGGCGCATCCCATTCCGCGCATTAAGCAGCACGGTGCGTTGCTGGCCAAGGGCCGCCTGACGGGCGTGCAGTTTGAGGCGCTCTTTACCGACGGCCTGTATTTTGAGATTGGTCGCCAGGCGATCGAAACCGCGCAGGCGCTTCGTCGCGTGCTGCACGAGCGCGGCTACCAGTTCTTCTTGGAGACGCCGACCAACCAGCAGTTCGTGATTCTGCCCAACGAGGACATGGCCCGCATTCGCGAGCACGCGGCGATCGAGTACTGGGAAAAGTACGACGATACCCACACGGTGGTGCGCTTTTGCACCAGCTGGGCCACGACGCAGGAGGATATCGACGCGTTGGCGGCTGTCCTGTAGCCTGATGTAATGACGAGGGGCCGCCTTGCGCTAGGTTTGGCGCAAGGCGGCCTTTGTTTTTGAGGGAGAAGGGTTGTATGACCGAGATGTCCGAGCCGACGATTCGCCTGGCGACGCCCGATGATGCGCCGGCGTTGCTTGCCATCTATGAGCCGTATGTGCGCCAGACGGCGATTACCTGCGAATACGAGGTGCCGAGCGTTGAGGAGTTCGCCGGGCGCATCGAGCGTACGCTCAAGCGCTATCCGTATCTGGTGATGGAGTTGGACGGGCGTCCGGTAGGCTATGCCTACGTGAGTCCGCTTAACAGCCGCGAGGCGTACGACTGGTCGGTCGAGACGTCGATCTACCTGGCGCGCGATGTACGCCACGGCGGGCTGGGCCGCAAGCTGCACGATGCGCTCAAGCAATGCCTGGTCGCGATGGGCATCACCAACATGTGCGCCCTCATCGCCGTGCCGCACGATAAGGACGACGAGTACCTGACGCACAACAGCCAGGATTTCCATGCCCATATGGGATATCGCCTGGTGGGCGCTTTCGATCGCTGCGCCCAAAAGTTCGGCCGCTGGTACGACATGTGCTGGATGGAGCTGGTCCTGGCCGAGCGCACACCCAACCAACCCAAGCCAACCTGGTTTCCCGACCTCCCCAAACCTACCATTTAGGGACAGGTTTATTTTGGCAGGTTAGCCGATGGGTTCGGTGTATTTGGCGCGGTCGGTGCGCTGGATGCGCTTGGAGACATGGAGCGGGCGCTCCATGTCTCCAAGC
>CABUAL010000113.1 GCA_902489515.1 uncultured Collinsella sp.
TCGGGTGCCGCAAACACCGCAGCGCTCTCGTTGATTGCCGCGGCGACGGGCTCTGCAAAGTGAGCTGGCGCCGAGGTTGCTTCGGGCGCTGTGGGCTGTTCCGCAGCATGTGCGCCGATGGGCGCCGCTACGGCATCCTCTTCGTCCTCGTTATCGGCGAGATCCGAAATATCATGCGTTACATGCGAAAGAGGCAGGGAGAACACGGTGTCCTCGGGTTCCACGGGTGCGGAGCCCGCCGGAGCGGCGTGGGCCGGCGCAGCTGTGGCGGCAGCCGGTGCCTCGGTCATAGTCGCGGACTTGTTCTCCTCGTCGATCATCGACGGTTCACCTTCATGACCACATCGCCGATCTGGACTTCGTCGCCCTCGCGCAGCGTTGCGGGCTCCACAAGCTGGCGGCCGTTGACGAGCGTGCCGTTAAGCGAGTTGAGGTCCTCGATGATGAGCGCCGGGCCCTGCAGCGAAAAGCGCGCATGCGAGGCCGAGACGAATGGTTCGTTGATGCAGATGTCCGAAGATGGCGAGCGACCGACGATGACGGGGCCGAGCATATCTACGTGGATGCCGCGGATACCGCGCGGACCCTTGTCCACATCGATCGTCCAGATAGCCGAGTCGCGGCGCTGTCCGCGCACAAGCCCCACGCCGGTCTTCATGACGGCGAACAGGAAGATATAGAGCAGGGCGACCAGGACGATGCGGCCTGCAAAAAGGACGATATCGATGTTCATAAGCGACTATCCCCTAAATTCAAAGGTACTCAGGCCAAACGTCAGCAGATCGCCGTTGCGCAGCGGGCAGCGCGTAATGCGGCGGTTGTTGACGAGCGTGCCGTTGGTGGAATTGAGGTCCTCGATCGACCAATCCGAGCCCGTAAAGGTGAGCTGGGCGTGGCGGCGCGACACGTTGGGGTCGCGCAGGGCAATGTCGGAAACTGAGCGCTCGCGACCGATGGTCACCTGTGCGGAGGTGATGCTATGGCTCTCGCCGCTCACGACGTCGACGAGCTGGGCGAGCGGGCGCTGCGGGGCGCGAGTGCTCGCCATGTTGGAGGCGATGCCGGCTGCGGCGCCTAGGCCCACGGCGGCACCGGTCGCGGCGGCTCCGCCCAAAACGGCCTGGGCCATAACAACTCCGCGAGGCGTCGGCTGCTGCTGGGGCATGGCGGCGGGGCGCTGCTGCTGCGGGGCAGCAAACTGCTGCTGGCCGGCGCGCGGGGCGCTGGCGGCACGGCTTGCCGCGGAGTTGTTCTGGCCCAGGCCGTTTTGATAGGCGCGCTCTTCTTCGTACAGGCGGCCGAGCGTGGGGGCATCGACGTTCTCGGCAAAGACCGAGAACTTGCCGGCGCGCAGCTGCGGATCGATCATAAAGCGCACGAGGGGCTCGCCGACAAAGACATAGCGGCGCTTTTCGGCCTGCGCCTTCACAAACTCGCGGACCTCGCGCGAAAGCTCGGGGTAGAACGGGGCGAGCATGGGATCGTCGTCGGCGGCGATAAGGATGGTATAGAGTGCCGGCGCCGTGTTGACGCCGTTAATCACCAGAGTCTGATCCTCCATGTCGCGAGCGGCCTGCTTGGCAAGCTTCTTAAAGGAGAACGGGGCACGGGTGGCACCGAAGATGCCGGCCACGTGGTCCTCGAAGATGTTCAGGAAGTTCACGAAAGATCACTCTCCGTATAGGTTCTTTGGTATCCGAGCAAATATAGGCATATCCCAACGATTATAGAGGATAGGGTTCCCGCAACCGCCGCCTTGGCGACGACCGCGGCTGCAAGGCTGGCAATTTCCATATGGTGTGCAAGACAGGACGCCGCTGAGCAGCCGATGCCGGTGGCAATGATGGCGGCGATTGCGGCAAGGTTTGAGCCCTGATCGGCACGCTTGGCATGGGCATTGAGCAGCGCAGATGACGCCGCGGCAGTTGCCGCGACCAGCACAAAGGCAGCCCAAAGGAGCGGGTCTCCCAGCGCTGCGGCAACGTTACCGAGCCCCAGCACGCCTCCGGCTGAAAGCGCGACCGTGGCCAGACGGGCAAAAAGCGCGCCCATGCCCGTTGCCGCGGCGGCGCTTGCCGGGCCGAGCCAAAATGACGCGACGCCGGCGGCGACCCCAGCTGCCAGGAAGGTATTGCCGGTCAGACAGCCAAGCGCGAGTGCACAGGTGAGCGCGGCGCTCGCGGCAGCCTCGGTGCGACCCCAGGCGATCCACCAACCGGACATGGCGGCGGCAAAGATCACCGCGACGGGCAACATCGACAGGATACCCTGCGCCTGCATGGTGGCGTTTGCCATGAGCACCAAAAAGCCCACAGCCGAGATGGCCGAGCCAATCTGGGGGGCCAGGCCAGCCGCCGCTCCGATCGCGATAGCCGCAATGACCAGGCCGGGAAGCGCCGCGACCCCGGCCGTCTGCATCAGCAAAAAGCTAAAGGTGCCGCACGTTAGCGCCGAGATAGCGCGCATGGTGTAGTCGCGCGCATGGCTCCAGCGCGTGCCCGCCCAGCCGAGTGCGGGGTCGACCTCGATGGCGTCGTCCTCGTAGTGCGACGGCTCGATATCGTCGAGCTCCTGCTCGTCATCCGAAAGCTCGCCAACCATTTGCTCCAGGCTGCGACGGCCTTCGCGCACGCTGCCCAGACCGGCAAGGAGCTGGTCGCAAAATGCCTCGATGCTGTTGGGGCGGTCCTGCGGCATGGGGGAGAGCGCGCTCATGAGCGCAGCCTCGGCTCCCGGGGGAAAGTGTGGTATCAGCTCGCTGGGATAGGTGGCGCCGCCGATGATGCGGTCGAGCGAGTCGGCGGGCGTGGCCGCCATAAAGGGAGCGCTGCCGCACAAGCCCTCATAGATAACGCAGGCAAGGGCAAAGACATCGGCGCGTTCGTCGACCGTGCCGGTCTCGATATCGAGCTGCTCGGGCGGCATGTAGCCGATGGTGCCGCCGCGCGAGCCGCCAAAGCCACCGGCGGACGACAGTCGCGCCATGCCAAAGTCGGTGAGCTTTACATTGCCCGAGTGGTCGATGAGCACGTTGGCGGGCTTAATGTCCAGGTGGAGTACGCCATTGCTATGGGCGAAGGTGAGCGCCTGGCCCAGGGCGTCGGCAATGGCCGCGGCCTCGTCAAAGGTAAGCGAGTGGCCGTCCACGCGATGCAAAAACTCGGCCAGCGACATACCGTCGACATACTCCATGACCAGGTAGGCATAGGCGGTGTCATGCGTAAAGTCGATGACCTGCACGATATTGGGATGTTGAAGCATGGCGGCAGTGTGCGCCTCGCGCAGGACATCCATGATGTCGCTGGCGGGCATGCCGGCGCCGTTGATAAGGGGGATGCGCTTAATGGCGACGCGGCGGCGCAGGTGCGTGTCGCGGCAGATCTCGATGGAGCCAAAACCGCCGGTCGCAAGTGTCTCGAGCGGCTGGTACCGCTTGAGCAGCTCGCGAGAGCTGGTGCCCTCCAAAGGAACGTCCGGCGAGAACCGGGCGGTATGTTGCGAGAAAAGCGGCATGGCCAACCCTCGTGCGTTTAAAGTTCGTTTGCGAGCGGCGGGCGTGGAGCCGAGCCGTTCGCGGTGGCATAGATGCTGCTAGTGTAGCACGCTCGGGTGCATGGTGAAGGTAGCGGGGCGAGGTGGCCTATCTGACTTGGCCCTCGTCTCAACGCATACGGAAAGCGCGCCCCAGTTTTCGGTCAAATTGTGGGATGCGTTTTCCGGATGGGGTAGGCTGCGGAAACTGTGTCCCAGAATATTGGCCCAGAATGGGATGCAATTTCCAGATCAGCGCTCAAAAGGAAAGCGCATCCCGCTTTGATGCGGGGACTGCGGACAAAAGCTGGACCGTGATCTGGCTCGGATTGGAGTTCGCCTGAATCGTTGATGCTGGCTGGTGTGGGCGCGGAGATAAACGAGCAGTCCGAGCGATATAATGACACGCTATGGAGGCCATATGCTCTTTTCCCGCCGTTCCGATACATCCGCCTGCGCCATTGCGCTTGTCGTAATGGCGGTCACTCCTTATCACCGGTTTTCATCTTCAATCGGCCTGGCATCAGGTGCGATGACCTGGCTCGTTATCCTTGGCGCATGCCTTGCGGCGTTTGTTCATGGTGCTGCGCTATGCAAAGGGAGAGAAATGAGACGGCCGAGGCATCTCGGTGCTATCGGTGTTTTCCTCGGTGTTATTGCAACGGTTCCCGAATGGTCCGACCTAGTTTTCTATGCTCGCGGAGACTCTATCCCATTCGTGTTTGCGCCGATCTGGCTGTTGCATGGCGTTTCGTGCGTCTCGTGCTTTGCTGGGTCGCTGCTCCTCTCATATGTTATTTGGGGTACGGCGGACTCTCCTTTGACGCAGAGGTTGACACGGACTGACGAAAGGGAAACTCGTCACCCGCAGGACGCGATTTTTACAGAAACAATAGCCGTCATGTCTTGTCTGCTGTTTTGCTGTCGAGTTTCATGGAGAATTGTCCCCGAGCCATGGGGGATACCCTCTGTTTCGGCTGCGTCAATTGGCCTTGCGCTTTTAATTCCGTTGGTCTATCTCGCATTGACTGTGGCCTCGCTGTTTTGCCGCCCTCGTGCCTTTGGCCATGGGCGGCGCGACGTGTTTGCCTGTTCTGTGCTCGTAGCAGTTCCTATTGGTCTTATTCCGGCTGTCGATGTGGCATACTTCGCAAACGATGCCGTGGTCATTGCATTGCTGGCGATGGGGTCCGCTATCGCTGCTGCCTTCGTATGCATGTTGCTAAGGGGGAAACGGGACAACAATTCGGATATCGCCTGCGCGTCCGACACATTCGATGCGGGGGTGTTTCCCCTGCCCTGTCGCCTAGAGAAGAGCAGTTTGTTCGACTGCTGCTCAAAGGGAAAACGCCGGCGGAAATTGCCAAGGAGACGGATACGAAGCCATCGACGGTGAGAACAACGCTTCACCGAGCATACGGGAAGGCGTCGGTTGCGGGCTCGCGCGAGCTCGTGGCGTTGTTTGCGGGTGAGGGCGATACCGTAGGGCATGAGCTGCCGCAGCGGCATGCTGACGATATGGTGGCATCAGCTCGAACGCGCCGGCTGTTTCGATACCTGCTCACATTATTTTTTATCCTCCTTGCGGCGGGTCCCTTGGTAATGGCGGATAGCGATTGGGGGTCCGGTGTTTCGCGGGCTGTCGCCTTTTCCCTCTTAAGCTACGCATTGGGTCTCGGACTGCTTCTGTCGCTACGCTACGCGGGTGGAAAACCGAATCGTGGCGCTGCGCTGGATAGAGCAGGTGAAGCGATTTGGCTCGGAAGCCCGTGCGTATGGGCGATGCTATCTGCTGTGGAATGGTCTTTTATCTATATCGCGGCATGGAGGTGCATACGCGATCCGTTGATGGCCGTGCCAGTCCTGGTCTGCGGCGTGGCGTCTATGGCTTCGCTCGCCGTTGAGCTGCGTCCGTTTAAGGTGTGTGCTCGTATCCGGGCTATCGTGCCGTTGGTGTCAATGGGTATGGTTGCCTTAATCTATGCGGCCGCTAGGGGGCGAATCCACGGGCTTGCGGTGCTGACGGGGATGTTGCTCACATATAAGGTGAAGGTGCTGCGAAGCTGTCCTTGGTGCAAAATGCTTGGGATATGGATGCTTTGCTTCGGGGCGATGGCTCCTGTTTGGGTCGTCTTGCTCAATATGGTGCAGGATCTGACGGTTTTCGAGCCGTTGTTCCTCGCGTCGTTGTTGGGGCAAAGTTCGGCCGTCAATGTTGTCGTGGCAACGGTGATTGTTTGCTGGTCTGTGCCCATGTTCGTTACGCACATCGCGCTCGCCCGTTCGGTTGAGGACGAGAAGGCCGTCTCGGAGTACCGCGCGAACGGGTCCACCGAAACGGCTCCTAAGGACAGCTTCGCAGCACCCCGAAACGGCTCGCGTGCGTCAGCTGGCTCTGCTTACGTCTCGCTCCCTTTCTGATGTTCAGTCGCAAATTTTGCTGATGACGGCGGAGGGCGCAACGACAAAGGCTATTGCGGAGGATGTCGGTTACGCTGCATCTACGGTGCAAGCACTGCGGTCTGCTTCTTACCGCCAGTTGAAGATCAAGAATAAAGCGGAGCTCATTTCATTGTTATCGCAGGTAGATAACATGTAAACGCCTGAGCGATCAACTCAATAGCGAGTGTTTACAGACATCATTTTCTATTCATGCAAAGGTTGCCGTGCGTCGACGCATCATTAACCGCTTGTGATTAGGGCCGGATGCCGTAGCCAAAAGATAACAGCTGCTTGCGCTCA
>CABUAL010000114.1 GCA_902489515.1 uncultured Collinsella sp.
AGAGGCTGCCGAGGCCGATTGTGTCGCGGTGTTTCGGGCGGGGCGCGTTGCCATGCTCGGTACGCCCGAGGAAATCTTGACGCGGGCGGATGAGCTTGCGCAGCTCAACCTGGATATGCCGGCGTCGTGTCGTCTGGGCAGGTCGCTTCGTGCGAAGGGCGTGCCCGTTTGCGCGCAGGTGCGCGAGGCGGATATGGTCGCCGAGATTGCACAGGCTTATGCCGAGCGGAGTGGGGCGGACATAGCAGGGCAGCCTTCCGCATCCGATTCCCATGTGCTTGACAATGGATCCTCTGCGGCCGACGGGATAGCCGCGTCGGAGCCCGTTATCGAGATTTCGCACCTCTCGCATAGTTACTCGCTGAGCGCCTGCGAGCGCCGTCGCTGGCGCAAGCGCTCGGCCACTGCGGGCGCATCGAGCAAACAGGCCCTTTGGGGCAACGATCCAAACAGCCCCTGGGCGCTTCGTGATGTTACGCTGACGGTGCGTCGTGGCGAGTTTCTGGGACTGGCAGGTCATACCGGTTCGGGTAAGTCGACGCTGGTCCAGCATCTCAACGGTTTGATTCGCCCCCAGGAGGGATCCGTTCGCGCGCTGGGGCTCGATCTGTCAAACAAGAAAGACGCCGCCGCGGTTAAGGCCAAGGTCGGCGTGGTGTTTCAATATCCCGAGCGTCAGCTGTTTGCCGAAACCGTGGCACAGGACGTGGCGTTTGGTCCGCACAACCTTGGCTTGCCGCAAGATGAAGTCGACCGTCGTGTCGAGTCGTCGCTCTCGCGCGTGGGCCTCGACCTTTCCACGGTCGGCGACAAGAGTCCCTTTGAGCTTTCGGGCGGTCAGCAACGGCGTGTGGCATTCGCCGGCGTGCTCGCCATGGAGCCCGAAGTCCTGGTGCTCGATGAACCCATGGCGGGGCTCGACCCGGCTGCGCGCAGGGATTTCTTAGGGCTCATCGATCGACTCCATCGCGAGGGCCTGACCGTTGTCATGGTTTCGCACAGCATGGATGACCTGGCCAATTGCTGCGACCGCATCGTCGTGATGAACGAGGGCGCGGTGTTTGCCGAAGGCACGCCCGCTCAGGTTTTTGCGCATGCGGATGAGCTTAAATCAATCGGCTTGGGTGTTCCCGCTGCCCAGCGCATGGCGCTGGCGCTTGCGAAGGCAGGCGTGCCGCTGCGCTTTGACGGCCTCTATACGGTTGAGTCGCTGGCAGACGAGTTGGTGGACCTGCTAATCGGTCGCTCAGACGGTTCTTCTAACGTCTCGGACATTGCTAAATCCAAGACGGTCGCGCGAGAGGAGGGCTGCTGATGGAGGCGTTTTCGTTTGGCAGCTACTATCCCGGCGATAGTGCGATCCACCGCCTAGACCCGCGAACTAAGTTGCTCTTGGGCTTTGTGTTTCTGATCACGACGCTCACAGTCAGCAGCTTCCGCGGACTGGCCCCGGTCGCAATCTTCGTTGTCCTGATCTATGCCGTGTCCCGGGTGCCGTTGCGCCGGGTCCTATCATCGATGGCACCATTGCTGGCGATTGTCGTGGTGGTCGCAGTGCTCAACCTGTTTTCCGACCAGAGCGGGCGCATCCTGTGGCAGCTCTGCTTTCTGCAGATAAGCGAGGGCTCGCTGCGTTCTGCCGCCTTTATGGCGTGCCGCCTGACCCTGATGATGGCCGGCATGAGCGCCATTACGCTCACCACGCCCACGCTCGACCTCACCGCGGGCTTTGAGCGTCTGCTCGCACCGTTTGCGCGTGTGGGACTTCCTGCGCACGAGCTCGGCATGATCATGGGTATCGCGCTGCGCTTTATGCCGCAGTTTGCCACCGAGATGAAGCAGACGGCCGATGCGCAGGCGAGCCGCGGTGCGCGCATGACGGGCGGTCCGCTCGGCGGCGTGCGTATGCTCGGCAGTGTGGCGATTCCGCTGTTCACGGGCGTGTTCCGTCATGCCGAGACGCTTTCGGCCGCCATGGATGCCCGTTGCTATCATGGCGAGCAGGGCCGCACACGTTTGCATGCGCTTGCATTTGGCCGCAGCGATGCGTTGGCGGCGGTGGTGACGGCGTTGCTGCTCATCTGCGTCATCGTCATCAATCTTCAACTTGTTTAGGCGCGATTCGAGCGCAAGAAAGGGGTCCCTATGACCGACAACGACCGCACGGCTCAGCTTGAGCGCGCCTGTTCGTATCTCAGGCGCATTCCGGCGTGGTATCTGGCCACGACCGATGTGGCCGACGGGTATCAGCCTCGCGTGAGGCCGTTTTCATTTGCCATGGTCGATGACGGTAAGCTGTGGTTTTGCACATCGCGCGACAAGGATGTGTGGGCGGAGCTGAGTGCGAATCCCAAGTTTGAACTCTCGGGCTGGAAGCCGGGGGAGTGCTGGATCGTGTTGACCGGCGAGGCCGCACTTGAGGACGACGCAGTTGCGAGCGACAAGGTGCGTCAAGCGGGTTTTAAGCACATGGTGGGCATCGGCGAGGAACACGAGAGCGCCAACGACGGCCGCCTTGCGTTCTTCTCGGTCCGCAACATCGCCGCGCGGTTCTGCGATATCGACGGCAGCGAGGAGCGCCTGGAGCTCTAGCTCACACAAACCAGGCTCCCAAACTAGCTAGTACAGGAGGAAACGTGGACGGATTGAATACGGTTTTGGAGTATTTGACGTCGGTGCCGGCGTGGTATCTGGCGACAAGCGTGGACGGGCAGCCACATGTGCGTCCGTTCTCGTTTGCACAGATTCAGGACGGCAAGCTGTGGTTTGTGACGGCGCGCACCAAAGATGTGTGGCAAGAGCTTCTGCAAAACCAGCGCTTTGAGGCCACGAGTTGGTGGCCGGGCCATGGTTGGTTGATCCTGCGCGGGCGTGCGGGGCTGGAAGACCGGGCTTCGAGTGAAATGCGCGAGGCCGGTTGGAAGCATCTTGAGCGCCTGGGCGAGCACTATGAGGGGCCTAACGACCCCACGCTCGTCTTCTTTAGCGTCGAGGATCCCGAGGCTTTTATCTGCAATCACGACGAATGGGTGCCGGTCGAGCTCTAGCCAGCTGGCTCATCCTAACAACTTGGTTTTCGCATGGGCGGGCCCCGTATTGCCCGGCGCCGTTAGGAGCGCCGGTCAATACGGGGCCCGCTCAATTTGTCAATTCCTTCAAGCGAATGTGTCGGGAATGTTTCAATGCATGAATATGCAAGCCATTTACGTGTTCATGCATCTTTTGGTGCTAAAGTTTCAACCCACTTCATAACGACCACTGCGAAATGCGCATCGGTGCATAAATCGCAGACAAGGAGTCTGATATGTCATTGAAGGTTGGAATCGTCGGCGCGGCTGGATATGCCGGAGCCGAGCTCATTCGCCTCGTGCTCGGCCATCCCGAGTTTGAACTTGTTGCCATTACGTCCAACGCCGATGCCGGCCAGCCGCTGTCCGCGGTGTATCCGAGCTTTGCTGGCGTGAGCGATCTGGTTTTCACCACGCATGACGCCCCCGAGCTTAAGAGCTGCGATGCGGTTTTTCTTGCCGTGCCGCACACGGCTGCCATGGCACAGGTGCCCGCGCTGCTTGCATCGGGCGTCTCCTGCTTCGATTTGTCTGCCGACTACCGTCTGAGCGATCCGGCCGTGTTCGAGGCGTGGTATGCCGCCGCGCATACGAGCCCCGAGCTGCTCAAGACGCGTGCTTTCGGCCTCCCCGAGCTGTTCTGCCAGGACTTAGAGACCGCTGCTTCCAGCCATGCCGACGGCAAACCCGTGCTGGTCGCCTGCGCCGGTTGCTATCCCACCGCAACGAGCCTTGCTGCCGCTCCTGCCGTGCGTGCGGGCTGGGTGGCCGAGAACGGTCCCGTGATTGTCGATGCCATCAGCGGTGTAACGGGTGCCGGCAAGTCCTGCAACGCTCGTACGCATTTTTGCAGCGCCGACGAGAACTTGGAGGCCTATGGCGTAGGCAAGCATCGTCATACGCCCGAGATTGAGCAAATCCTTGGCCTGACCGATCGCATCGTCTTTACCCCGCATCTGGCACCGCTCAAGCGTGGCCTGCTCTCCACGGTGACGCTGCCGCTCACGCCGCAGGCCATCGACTCCCTGGCTCTTGAGGACGTTGTCGACTATTACAAGCAGTTCTATGCCGGTCGCACCTTTGTGCGCGTGCTCGACGCCGACCAGCAGCCCAAGACGGCTTCGGTCGTCGGCACCAACGCCGCTCAGATTGGCCTCGCGCTCAACAAGCGCGCAGGCGTGCTGGTGGCGGCGGGCGCCATCGACAATCTGTGCAAGGGCGCTGCGGGCCAAGCAGTCCAGTGCGCCAATATCGTCTTTGGCTTTGACGAGCGACGAGGCTTGCCCACAGTGGCGTGCCCGGTGTAGCACATTCGATTGTTAACGATTTGGTAGTCGGGCATCGAGTGGGGCGCCACTCTTAAGCTGGTCTCATGATTACGACTGGCATGGCGCACCAACCGATGTCCGTTTTTTGTTTGACATAAGGAGTCATAAAGACGATGAATACCGAGCTGTTTGATATCAAGATTCGCGCCGTCGAGGGTGGCGTTACGGCAGCGGCCGGCTTTAAGGCCGCAGGCATCCATGCGGGATTTCGGAAGAATCCCGAGCGTCTGGATTACGCGCTCGTCGTGCCCGATAAGCCCTGTCCCGGTGCCGGCGTGTTTACTACCAATCGCTTTTGCGCGGCGCCCGTGCAGGTGAGCCGCGCCAACCTGGGCGGTGCGGACAAGGGCTACGGTATCATCGCCGGCGTTTCGATCAACTCTGGCAATGCCAACGCCGCCACGGGTGAGACCGGCCTTGCATGCGCGCGCGAGACATGCAGCATCGCATCGCAGGTCATCAGCTGCGAGCCCCAGCAGATTCTGGTTGCCTCCACGGGCGTGATTGGCCAGATTCTGCCGATCGACACGTTTGAGACCGCCATTCCTGCTGCCTACGAGGCGCTCTCCGCCCACGGTGGAGCCGATGCCGCTCGCGCCATCATGACGACCGACACGCACTCCAAGGAGTACGCCGTGTGTTACCGCAGCGAGGCCGCGGGGCACGCAGGTAATGCCTATACGGTGGGCGGTATGTGCAAAGGCTCGGGTATGATCATGCCCAACATGGCCACCATGATCGCAGTCATCACTACCGATGCCCCCGTCGAGCCGGCGGCGCTTCACGCCCTGTTACTCTCCACCGTCAAGCAGACCTTTAACAAGGTAACGGTCGATTCCGACACCTCGACCAACGACACCTGCATCATGCTTGCCTCCGGCGCCGCTGCCGCAGATGCCGAGCCTATCGTCGAGGGCTCCGATGCCTTCGACGAGTTGGCATTTGCCGTGCACGAGGTGTGCGAGAGCCTGGCGCGCAATATCGCCGCCGATGGCGAGGGCGCATCCAAGCTTGTTACGGTCAACGTTACCGGCGCCGTGAACGACGAGGAGGCCGATATCGCCGCTCGCGCCGTTGCCAACTCGCCGCTCGTTAAGACCTGCATCGCCGGCCACGACTGCAACTGGGGCCGCGTCGCCATGGCACTCGGCAAGTGCGGCGTGAAGTTTAATCAGGAAGACGTTTCCATCGACATGATGGGCATGCCTGTCTGTCGCGATGGTCTGACTGTTCCCTTTGACGAGGACGAGGCTCTACGACGTTTCGAGGCGCCCGAGATCGTGATCTCGGCCGACCTGGGCGCAGGCGACGCGGCAACGACCGTGTGGACCTGCGACCTCACGCACGAGTACATCTCCATTAACGGTGACTACCGTTCCTAGATTCCAGGCACGCTGCGCATCTTGCCGCGATTGCGGACAGCGGAGCACGGCGCGATAACGATACGAAAGACGAGGCAGATTATGAAATTCGCACGCGATTGTCGTTCGAGCGAATCCAACGAAGCAACCGCGCAGCTGCTGTTCGAAGCGCTGCCGTGGATTAAGAACCTGACCGGCAAGACGGTTGTTATCAAATATGGCGGAGCCGCCATGGTTGATGAGCAGCTGCGCCGCGACGTGATGAGCGACATCGTTTTGCTCAAGATCATCGGTATGCGCCCCGTCATCGTGCATGGCGGTGGCAAGGCTATCAACGAGGCGCTCAGCCACTACGACATCCCCGTCGAGTTTAAGAACGGCCAGCGCGTGACTACGCCTGCCACCATGGACATCGTGCGTGAGGTACTGGGCGGCAAGGTCAATCAGGAGCTGGTCGCGGCGCTCAACCACCACGGCAACCTGGCCGTGGGCGTGCTAAAGTC
>CABUAL010000115.1 GCA_902489515.1 uncultured Collinsella sp.
GATGACGGGCGCTTATCTGACCGGCAAACGAATGATCCGGGTGCCTGATGAACGGCGCAAGCCCGGTCGTGGCTGCCTTAAAATTACGGGCGCTCGAGCCAACAACCTCAAAAACGTTACCGCCAAGATCGAGTTTGGTACGCTTACGGTTGTTACCGGCGTGTCGGGATCGGGCAAGAGCTCCCTGGTTACCGACACCATTGCGCCTGCCCTTACGAATGCTATTCACCGTTCGACGCGCCCTGTGGGTCCGTATAAAAAAATCGAGGGCATCGAGTGTATCGATAAGGTTATTGATATCGACCAGTCGCCGATTGGCCGCACGCCGCGTTCCAACCCTGCTACTTATATCGGCCTGTGGGATGATCTTCGCGCACTGTTTGCGAGTACGCCGGAGTCGAAGGCGCGCGGCTACTCGCCAGGTCGTTTCTCCTTTAATGTGAGTGGCGGGCGCTGTGAGGCGTGCAAGGGCGACGGACAGATCAAGATCGAGATGCACTTCCTTCCCGATATCTACGTTCCCTGCGAAGTTTGCGGCGGTAAACGCTACAACCGCGAGACACTCGAGGTCACCTATCGTGGCAAGACCATCTCGGACGTGCTCGACATGAGCGTTACCGAGGCGCTGGCCTTCTTTGGGAATATCCCGCAGATTAAGCGCAAGCTCCAGACGCTGTACGATGTAGGCTTGGGCTACGTGAGCCTGGGCCAGCCCGCCACGACGCTTTCGGGCGGCGAGGCGCAGCGTGTGAAGCTCGCCAAGGAGCTTCATCGACGCCAGACGGGCAAGACGTTCTATATTTTGGACGAGCCGACGACCGGCCTTCATTTTGAGGACGTCCGCCAGCTGCTCGATGTACTGCAGCGCTTGGTCGATGCGGGCAACACGGTGCTGGTGATTGAACACAACCTTGATGTCATCAAGGTTGCCGACCGCCTGATCGATATGGGTCCCGAGGGCGGTAACGGCGGCGGAACCGTCGTGGTTTCGGGTACACCGGAGCAGGTTGCGGACTGTCCGCAGAGTTATACGGGCAAGTTTTTGGCGCCGTTGCTCAGGCGTGACCGGGAGCGCCAGGCTCAACTTGATGCTCAATAAATAGGCGATTCAGTTTATGGGCGCCATCGACTCCTTGTGATTCGATGGCGCTTGCTGTGCCGAAGTGACGTATGCAGCCGAATTGGACATATACTTAATCCTTACGTCCGAATGCGAGGGAAAGGATATGTCATGGCAAAGGCTGTAAAGACGCCAAAAACCAATGCGATGCGCGAGCTGGAAAGCGCCGGCATTTCCTATGTTCTACATACGTACGAAGACGATGGCGATGAGTCGGTGGGCCTGGGGGTCGCGATTTCGGAGCAGCTTGGCGAGGAGCCCGGTCAAGGATTTAAGACTTTGGTCTGTGTGACACCGTCCAACGACTATGTCGTGTGCTGCATCCCTGTTGCCGACGAGCTCGATCTAAAGTCCGCCGCGCGTGCCGCGGGGGAGAAGTCCTTGGCCATGATGCATGTGAAGGATTTGCTTGCGGCGACTGGCTACGTTCGCGGCGGCTGCAGCCCGGTCGGTATGAAAAAACGCTACCGGACGCTCATTGATGAGACATGTGTCCTTTGGGATACCATTTTTATTTCGGGAGGCAAGCGTGGTTATCAGCTCGAGCTTGCACCCGATGATTTAATTGCATTTTGCGGGGCGACGGTTGCCGCGATTACGAGAGAGGACTGAGCGATGCCGCAGGAAGAATTGAAGCGCGGAGCTCATCTTGCAAAAGAATCTGCGCCTCAGACACCCTCATCCGAAGCTTCTTCGTCGCGAGATGACACTGACGACATGGGCTCGTCGGACTACTCCACGGTTGGTCGTTCCGCCGGGCTTATGACCATCCTGACTATCGTGTCTCGCGTCACCGGTTTTATCCGCACGTGGGCAATGGCGGCCGCTATTGGCATGTCGCTACTCTCGTCCTCCTATCAGGTTGCCAACAACCTGCCCAACATGCTCTACGAGCTCGTGATGGGCGGCATGCTCGTTACGGCGTTTTTGCCGGTGTATATGGGCGTGAGGCGCGAGCAGGGCCGCGAGGCATCGAACGAGTATGTCGGCAATCTGCTCGGTATTCTGCTTCTGCTGCTGGGCGGTATCTCGCTGCTGGGCACCGTGTTTGCTCCCGGCTTTATTTGGACGCAGTCGTTCCTTTCGGGCGATGGCGGCAGCATGGATACCGCTGCGTTCATGTTCCGCTTCTTTGCTATCCAAATTCTGTTTTATGGCTTGGGCTCGGTGTTCTCGGGCGTTCTCAACGCACATCGCGACTACTTCTGGTCGACGTTTGCCCCGGTTCTCAACAATGTCATCGTTATCGCCAGCTTTATGGGCTTTGCTCCCGTGTCTGCACAATTTGGCGAGCAGGTCGGTATTATCTTGATCGCAGCTGGTACGACCCTCGGCGTCTTTGTCCAGATGGCCTGCCAGATTCCCGCGCTTGGCAAGCATGGCGTGCATCCTCATATCCATATCGACTTTAAGGACCCCGCGCTGCGACAGACGATTGCGCTTGGTATCCCGACGCTGCTCGCCACGGTGTGCATGTTTGTCTCGACTTCCATTACCAATGCCGCCGCGCTGGTGGTGCAGCCCGAGACCGGCCCTTCCGTCATCGCATATGCGCGCCTGTGGTACACGTTGCCCTATGCGCTGATCGCTGCCTCGCTTTCGACGGCACTCTATACCGAACTCTCTCACGATGCACAGGAGAAGGATTACGACAGCGTCCGCACGGGCATTTCGCGCGGTGTCGCCCAGATGCTCTTCTTCCTGATTCCGTTTGCGATGTACCTGATCGTCTTCGCCCGTCCGCTCAACATGATCTACTGCGCCGGCAAGTTCGATGAATCCGGTGTGGCGCTGGTGTCGGAGTTCCTTATCTATCTGGCACTTTCCCTGCCGCTCTACGGCGTGGTCGTGCTGATGCAGAAGAGCTTCTCGGCCCTGCTCGATATGAAACCTTATAGCCGCTATTGCTTGTACTCCGCTATCGGTCAGGCCGGTTCGGTGCTGCTGTTTGGCGTGGTGCTGGGCTACGGTATGCCGGCAATTGCGCTTTCGTACGTCGTTGACTACGTGGTCTTGGTCGGATGCTCACTGTGGTGGCTGCGCCGTCGTCTGCATGGCCTTCAGGTCAAGTCTATCCTGCACGGCGGTTTCTTCGGCCTGTTGTTCGGTGGCCTGGGCGCTGCCGCGGGCGCCGGCGTCATGTGGGCACTTGAGCACTTTGTCGGAATGCTTGGCAGCTCGATCCTCATTACCCTGGGCTACGTTTGTGTTGCAGGCGTCGTCTCGCTCGCCGTGACTTTTGGCCTTGCCTTCGTCTTTAAGATGCCCGAGGTCTCGGCGCTGCTTCGTCGCAAGTAGGTGCGTGTGGCAGGTCACGACAACATTCCAACACTTGCCGAACAGGTTTCGCGCGTTCCCACGCAACCCGGCTGCTACCTTTGGAAAGATGCCAAGGGCGATGTCATCTATGTGGGCAAGGCAAAAAACTTGCGTGCCCGTATGCGTCAATACGTGACGCTGCAGGACGAGCGTCAAAAGATTCCGCTCATGATGCAGCTGGTGGCGAGCTTCGACTATATCGTGGTGGAGACCGAGCACGAGGCATTGGTGCTCGAGCGCAATCTGATTGGCCAGTACCATCCGTACTTTAACGTCGATCTCAAAGACGATAAAAGCTATCCCTTTATCGCCATCACTAAAAGCGATCTATTGCCCGCTATTAAATACACGCGCGAGCGTCATAAACCGGGAACGCGCTATTTTGGCCCCTATACCGATAGCCGTGCGGCGCGTGAGACCATCGATACGCTACGCAAGGTTATTCCTATTTGCTCGGCATCCTGTGCGGAATGGCGCCGCTGCCGCCGCATCGTCGAATCTCATAAGGGCGAAGAAGACATCGTCAATATGATTTGCGCGCAAAACGGGCGTCCCTGCTTTGACTACCATGTCGGGCGCGGGCCGGGCGCATGCGTCGGCGCGATTTCCCCTGCCGACTATGCCAAGAACGTCAAGCGTGTCGAGCGCTTTTTGTCGGGCCATCGTAAGGATGTCGTCGATGAGCTGACCTCCGAGATGACGGATGCCGCCGAGGCGCTCGACTTTGAGCGTGCGGCGCGCGTCAAGCGTCGCCTGGAAGTCATTAGGGGCCTGGACGATCGCCAACAGGTCGTTTTTCCATCAAGCGTCGATATCGACGTCATCGGCTTCTATCGCGAAGAGACTATCTCTGCCGCCTGTGTCTTTGTCGTTCGCGAGGGCCGAACGGTTCGAACTTGCGAGTTCATCCTCGATAAAGGCCTGGATGTCGACGAGGAAGAGCTTCAATCGGGCTTTCTTAAGCGCTATTATGACGAGACGGCTGATATTCCAGCCGAGATCAATCTTTCTGTCGAGCTTGAGGATGCCGAAGCGTTGGGGGAGTGGCTTGCGGGCAAGCGCGAACGCTCTTGCCATCTCCATAGGCCGCAGCGCGGCGAAAAGCACCGCCTGCTCGATATGGCTTCCAAAAATGCACGCCATGCCCTCATGCGCTACATGATGCGCACGGGATATGCTGACGATCGCACCAATCAGGCGCTCCTGGAGCTCGAAAGCGCGCTGGCGCTGCCTGCGCCGCCGTTGCGCATCGAGTGCTTCGATATCTCGACGTTGCACGGCACCTTTACCGTCGCTTCGATGGTGGTATTTACCAACGGCCGTGCCGACAAGGGCCAGTATCGTCGCTTTAAAATTCAGGCCGAATTGGACGAGGCGAACGACTTCGTATCGATGTCCGAGGTTCTGGGGCGTCGCTATGCTCCCGAGCGCATGGCCGACGAGCGCTTTGGCTCGCGCCCCGATTTGCTCGTTGTCGATGGCGGTAAGCCGCAATTGACCGCTGCGATCAAGCAACTTGAGGCTCTTGGGCTCGATATACCAGTTTGTGGCTTGGCAAAGGCCGACGAGGAAGTTTTTGTGCCTTGGGACGAGACTCCTGTCGTGCTGCCGACCGGGTCTGCTTCGCTCTATCTAATTAAACAGGTACGCGATGAGTCCCACCGATTTGCCATCACGTTCCACCGTGAGTTGCGCGATAAAGCCATGACGGTTTCGGTACTCGATGACGTTCCGGGCGTGGGACCCACCAGAAAACGTGCCCTTATGCGCCATTTTGGCTCGATGAAGCGTTTGCGCGCGGCGAGCGAGCAAGAGATCGCGGAAGTTCGCGGCATACCTGCCGATGTTGCCAAGGCGGTCCACGAGGCGCTCGTTGCATGGAATGCCGAGCGCGCCGAGGCGGCGGCTGGCCATTCCGATAGCTAAACACGAGCCTAAACAACTGATATACATGATTGCGCGATTTTCAACCATTTATTTCGCCATGATTGCCTGCTGGTTTCGGGTTTTATTAACGCTAAAACGTTTGACTAACCCAAGCGAAAACCCTGCTATCCTGCGGGTTGACGAAGACTGATATCTCACCTCGCCGATACATACTGTCTGGCGAATCATTTGTCAATGAATTCGGTGAACGGTAGTAAATACCGTTCAAGCGTATGTATGTATCGGTCGCCGAGCGCGGCACCTCAGTTGGGTTCGTCGGTAGGTAAGGTATATATCGTCCGCAAGTTGCGCGGGGGCACGTCTAGGTGCTCCCGAGTAAGATTCTCTATTGATAGGAGAAGACATGGCCATCATCAACAAGGGTATGTCCAGGCGTTCGTTCCTCGGCCTCACCGGCAGCGTCGCTGCTGTCGCCGGCCTTGGTCTCACTGGCTGCGGTGGCAGCTCTAGCGACGAGGGTTCCGCTTCCGGCTCCACCGATTCCGCCAACCGTGGCGGCGGCGTGATCACCGCTGGTTCCGCTTACGCTCCGTCCAGCTTCGATCCCGCCAGCACCGGCTCCGCTGTGGGCCTGGGTGCTAACTGGCACGTCGTCGAGGGCCTCTACGGCATCGATTACCACGACTACAGCACCTTCAACGAGCTCGCCACCGACGATCCCAAGTCTGTGGACGACACCACTTTCGAGGTCACCATCCGCAAGGGCGCCAAGTTCTCCGATGGCACCGAGGTCACCGCTGACGATGTCGTTGCCTCCTACACCGCTTGCGCCGCTTCCGCTACCTATGCTCCGTTCTTCCAGCCCTTCGAGTCCA
>CABUAL010000116.1 GCA_902489515.1 uncultured Collinsella sp.
CTATCGGGCCCGCCGGCGTTGCGCTGACTCAGCTCTTGGATGCGTGCGAGTTCCTCGGCAGTGTGCGAGGCAGGGAAGAGGCCGTTCTCGATGCGGCCGCCCTGGGCCTTCGCGGCGCCGTCTCTCGATGCAGCGGGGTTGGAGACGCCGTTGCGGCGGGCGATGGCGCGGCGAATGCTATCGAGGGGCGTGATGCTCAAAGCGGAGTCCTTTCTATTGCTGCGCTTTAGTATAGACGCGACGGTGTTCGTTCGTGTTTTTGAACGGATTGTTCAATAATTTCGGCGGGCGGCTGAAATTTGTCGGTAAACGTGCGGTATCCTGTTGAAGTTTTGTGACACCCCCGATGCCGCCCACGCGGTACCAAGGAGCTTCTACCTATGGACGTCGCCGCATTCTTACTGGCTCTTGTGCCGATTATTTGGCTGGTCGTGATGCTGCTGTGCTTTAAATGGCCAGCTTGGAAGGCCGCTATCGGATCGTTTGTCCTTTCGTGCTTGCTCGCCTTCGCATGGTGGCACCTGCCGGCAGCGCAGATCGCGACCGCCTCGCTCGAAGGCTTTTTGATGGCCCTGTGGCCCATCGTCCTGGTGATCATCGCCGCGGTATTCACGTATAACCTGTGCGTTCGCACGGGCGCCATGGACGTGATCGGCAGCATGATCACCTCCATCAGCAGCGACCGCCGTCTGCTGGCGCTGCTCGTGGCTTGGTGCTTCGGTGGCTTTATGGAGGGCATGGCCGGCTTCGGTACCGCTGTCGCCATTCCCGCCGGCATGCTCGCGGGCCTGGGCTTTGAGGCCGTGCCTGCCGTGCTCATCTGCCTGCTGGCCAACGGCGTGCCCACGCCCTACGGCTCCATCGGCATTCCCACGGTGTCCGTTGCCGACCTGGTGGGTTTGGATTCCCTGCACCTGGCGACCGTTCAGCTGGTGCAGCTCGCACCGTTCTTTGTGGTGATGCCGCTTTTTATTGTGCTGGTTGCGGGCCGTGTTGCCGATGACCACGGCAATGTCGCGAGTGTGGGCGAGCGCCTGCACGGTGTTGCCGGCGTGGCGTTGCTCTCCGGCGTGTCGTTTGTCGGCGCGGCTTTGGTTGTTGCCATGTTTGTGGGTCCCGAGCTGGCCGTGGTCGTAGGATCTATCGTTTCGCTCGCGCTGACCGCCGCGCTTGCCATGCGTGCCGAGAAGTCCGGCCACTTGGATGCGCGCTTCCACATGAATATCGAGGTGAATATCGAGGCGGGGAAGAAGCTCACCGTTAAGTCGGCGCTTTCGGCCTGGTCGTGCTTCATCCTGATCTTTGTGTTGCTGCTGGGCACGTCTAACCTGGTACCCGCCGTGCATGCTGCGCTCGCGCCGTTTGCGAGCCACGTGCAGGTGTATTGCGGTGAGAATCCCGGTACGCTTACGTTTTCGTGGATCAACACGCCAGGCGTCTGGATTTTCCTGGCGGCGTTTGTCGGCGGTGCCATTCAGGGCGCTTCGCCGCGCATGATGGGCGAGGTGCTGGCCGCGACTGTGAAGCAGATGACGCCGACGGTGATCACGATGCTTTCGGTACTGGGCTGCGCCAAGGTGATGGGCTATGCCGGCATGATTTCGTCGATCAGTGCGTTTTGCATTGCGGTCGCCGGCGGTCTCTACCCGATTCTGGCTCCGTGGATCGGCGCAGTCGGTGCGTTCGTGACCGGCTCGGGCACGTCCTCGGGCATGCTGTTTGGTCCCATTCAGAGCCAGGCCGCCACTGCGCTGGGTGTGAGCGACTACTGGATGGTCGCATTGAACGCCCTGGGCGTCGCCGCTGGTAAGATGATCTCGCCGCAGACCCTCGCCATTGGTCTTGCCGCCGTGCACGTGCGCGGTAAGGATGCCGAACTCCTGGGCGCGGTGCTGCCCTACGCTGCCGGCATGCTGGTCCTGATGAGCGCCATAGCCATGCTCGGCCAAAACCTGCCGCTGTAGTCGGCACTTAGGGACGTTCCTTATGTGCCGGCACTTTGGGAACGTCCCTAAGTGCCGGCATCCGGGGGCGCTCCTTGAATGTTGCCTGTTCAAGAGTGTTCCCAATGACTAGGCGTTTAAAAACGTCCCCAATGACTAGGCCGCTTGCCTGCGATTTTTGACCGTTGGGCGGGCTTGCCGCCCTTGCCGCAAAAACGTTTTTGCATATCGGGTACAACGGGCTTTACGTGAGTAAAGTGCGCGTCGCGTCCACGTGTCGCGTTTTTAAAGGAGGCCCCATGCCTGGTGTTACCCCTGCAGAAGTTCTGTCCAACTTTGGTATTACGCTCGTTGAAGATCCCGCCGAGAATCAACCCCGTCTGCTGGTGGACCTGCCGGCGGCAGAGCTTGTCGAGCACGCTATTCGTCGCAAAGAAGGCCGCATGGCATCCAATGGCGCGCTGGTGATCGAGACAGGGGAGCGCACTGGCCGTTCGCCCAACGACCGCTTTATCGTCGACACGCCCGACGTGCACGACAAAATCGCCTGGGGCGCGGTCAACCGCCCGCTGTCCGTCGAGAGCTATGAGGCCATCAAGGCCGGCATCGTCGACTATCTCAACGAGCGCGACGTGTTCGTCACCCGCGGCATGGCGGGCGCCGACCGCAACCACACGCGTCGCCTGCTCGTTGCCTGCGAGCGTGCCAGCCAGGCACTCTTTATTAAGCAGATGCTCGCCCGCCCGCTTGCCCGCGAAATCGCGCGCACCGGCGAACCCGACTTCTGCGTGCTCGCAGCGCCCGGTTACCAGTGCGATCCCGCCATCAAGGGCCTCAACTCCAGCGCCGCCGTGGTCATCAACTTCCAGGAGCGCGTGATTTTGGTCGCGGGTACCGGCTACTCCGGCGAAATCAAAAAGTCCATCTTCAGTGTCATGAACTACCTGCTGCCTGTCGAGGACGACGTGCTGCCCATGCATTGCTCGGCCAGCATGGATCCCGTCACGCACGAGACCGCCGTGTTCTTTGGCCTGTCCGGCACCGGCAAGACCACGCTTTCGGCCAATCCCACGCGCCTGCTGATCGGCGACGACGAGCACGGTTGGTCCGACATGGGCATCTTCAACATCGAGGGTGGCTGCTACGCCAAATGCGAGGGCCTGGACGCCTTCCACGAGCCCGAGATCTTCAACGCCGTCCGTTTTGGCGCCATTTGCGAAAACGTGGTGCTCGACGAGAACCGCAAGCCCAACTACGACGACATCTCGATCACGCACAACACGCGCGTGGCCTATCCCGTCGAGCATATCCCCAACGCGTGGACCAAGGGCATGGGCACCACTCCCAGCGTCGTGCTGTTCCTGACCTGCGATGCCTTTGGCGTGCTGCCGCCTATCTCGCGCCTGACGGCCGACGCCGCCATGTATCACTTTGTGACGGGCTTTACGGCCAAGATCCCCGGCACCGAGGTTGGCGTCACCGAGCCCACGCCCACGTTCTCCTCGCTGTTTGGCGAGCCGTTTATGCCGCTCGACCCCATGGTCTACGCTAAGATGCTCGGCGAGCGCATCGCCGACGGCCGCACGCGCGTCTACCTGGTCAACACCGGTTGGATTGGCGGCGGTTATGGCGTGGGCCATCGCATCGAGCTGGCCTACACGCGCGCCCTGGTCGCTCGCGCCCTCGAGGGTACCATCGAGGACAGCGAGTTTGTGCACGACGATATCTTTAATGTCGACATTCCCACTACGTGCCACGGTGTGCCCGACGGCATCCTGGTGCCGCGCCAGTACTGGCAGAGCACCGCGCGCTACGACGAGGCAGCGCACAACCTGGCGGTGATGTTCGAGGAGAACTTCGAGAAGAAGTACTCGCACCTTCCCGAGTCCGTCAAGGCCGCCGGCCCGCACGCCCAGGTGTCCGCCGAGGCCCGTCATCGCGGCCGCGGCTTGCTGGGACTCTGCCACTAGCGTCGCCGCAAGTCCATAACCACCACAAAGGGGACAGTTACCTTTGTGGTGGTTTTGCTTGGGCGGATGACTCAGGTTACAATACGCCTGACATATCGCCCCCTTCTCCGGATGGGGGCAGCGCAAGCGCTCTTGTGGCGGCACCGTAGGACTTTGAAAGTGGCCGCTGTGAGGGCGCTTTTTGTTTAGGCGCCCTCACTCGGGCGCGCACAATGAAGGGAGAGCGTATGAAGGGCTTTGTTGCCGAGAATTCGTTTTGGGAGCTGTTTCCACAGGCGGCGGTCGGCGTCGTGGTCGTAAAGGGCATGAAGCCCGCGGCTCAGATTCCCCAGGAGGACGTGGATGCCATTGCCGCGTTGCTCGACCGCGCCAATATCGAAGCGGAGCGTCACCTGACGAGCGATACCATCAGCGAGAACGCGCCGGTGAAGGCTTGGCGTGACGCGTACCGGCTGTTCAAGACTAAAAAGGGCGCCCGCTGCTCGATCGAGAACTTGCTCAAGCGCGTGCTCAAGGGCAAGCCGGTCGGTCATATCACACCGGCGGTGGATATTTACAACACGGTGTCGTTGACCTATGCGCTGCCCGTGGGAGGCGAGGATCTGCATGCGATTGAGGGAGACCTTCGCTTGAAGGTGACCGACGGCGGCGACGCGTTCTTGCCACTTGGCGAGGAGGCGGATGATCCGACGCTGCCCGGTGAGCTTGCTTATATCGATGATGCGGGCGCCGTGTGCCGTTGCTGGAACTGGCGCGATGGCGTTCGCACGGCGCTGTCCGACGATTCGGCGGACGCATTTCTGGCGATTGAGTGCGTGGAGCCCGAGCGGATGGGGGATTGCCAGGCCGCCATCGATCGCTTGGCCGAGCTGCTCGAGCGCTATCTGGGAGCGACGGTTGTCGTTAAGACGCTTGTGACCCGCGACAATCCCTGCGTGGAGCTGTAGCGGCGCCTAGAACCTATTGATGCCCCAGACCACCACAAAGGTGCCTGTCCCCTTTGTGGTGGTTTTTATGTTGATGGGTTAACAATTGGGTCGCGTGGAGGCGGCAGTCGCTGAGTACGGCTAAGATGTTTACCCGTTACCATCATGCAAGCGAAAGGCGGTCGTCTCCCATGCAGCAGAACGACGAGACACGTTTCGAGGATTTTGTCGGACTGATTAGCGGGCTGTACAAGGAGATTCAGCGTATCAAGACGTCCGAGGGCGCAAGGCTGGGCCTCAAGGGCTCCGACGTTATGTGCCTGTACTACCTGGAGCGCAGCAAGGACGGCATGACCGGCGCCGATCTGGCTCGCGTGGCCGGCGTGACGCGCGCTGCCGTTTCGCGCACGCTGGCGCACCTGGAGGAGGGCGGCTTTGTCGAGGTTGATGACTCGGGCGATGCTGCCGTCAAGTACCGCGCACCGGTTCGCCTGACCACGCTGGGTGGCGAGAGCATGAACGAGGCCGACCGTATCATCCACGACGTGCTCGACACCACCGGTAAGGCCATGGGCGTGGAGCAGCGCGAGCAGATGTACGCGTCGCTGCGTACGATTCTCAACACCCTGCGCGAGATCTAAGGCCGCCAAGGCATTTGCTTCCCATTAACAACTGCATAGTCCCGTTTGAGCGCGTATACCGTGCCGGGGCAATGCTGTCTAAATTCCCCGCGCGAGACCTGCGCAAGAAAGGATTTGTTATGTCCGTCCGCATTATTACCGATTCCGCAAGCGATATGTCGCCGGCGGAGCACCCCGCTCTGCGTGTTCTGCCGCTGTCCGTCACCTTTGGCACCGATGTGTACATGGATGGCGTCGACATCGATCACCAGCGCTTTTACGAGATGCTCGTGGAGCGCGATGAGCTGCCCAAGACCGGCCAGGTCAACCCGTACGCGTTTTCGCAGGCGATTGCCGAGGCGCGTGAGGCCGGCGACGAGGCCGTGATTATTACCGTGGGCGCCAAGCTTTCGGGCACCAATCAGAGCGCCCGTACCGCACTTGCCGAGGCGCCGGGCGGCGACGTGTTCGTCGTGGACAGCAATAACGTGACCTTGGGAGAGCGCGTGCTGGTCGAGTATGCGCTGCGCCTGGTGGATGAGGGCCGTAGTGCGGCCCAGATCGCGGCAGCGGTCGAGGCCGTGCGCGACCGCGTGGTGGTTATCGGCCTGCTCGAGACGCTGGAGTATCTGGTGCGTGGCGGTCGTCTGTCTGCTGCGGCCGGCGCCGTGGGTACGCTGCTCAACGTGAAGCCGGTCGTGGCCGCCGAGGACGGCCTCATCGTGCAGCTGGGCAAGGCGG
>CABUAL010000117.1 GCA_902489515.1 uncultured Collinsella sp.
GTGTCGGGCGTTGTGGGTGCCGGCGGCGAGATTGGCCACATGTGCCTGAACCCCGACGAGGAGCGTACCTGCGGCTGCGGCGGCCATGGCCACCTGGAGCAGTATTCCAGCGCCACCGGCGTGGTGAGCAATTACCTGGCCGAGTGCAAGGCTGCGGGCGTCGAGCCCATCGAGCTCACCGGTCCTTCCGATTCCAAGGACGTATTCCAAGCCTGCCGCGAGGGCGATAAGCTCGCGCTTGCCGCGGCCGATACCATGGCCGACTACCTCGGCCGTGCCCTGGCGCTTATCGCCAACGTGGTCGACCCTGAGATGTTCCTCATCGGCGGCGGCGCCTCCGCCTCGGCCGATGTCTACCTCGACGCCGTGCGCGAGCACTTTAAGCAGTACGCGTTTTCCGTCTCGCGCGAGACGCCCATCGAGGTCGCCTCGCTCGGCAACGACGCCGGTATCATCGGTGCCGCCTACGTAGCCCTGCGCGCCGCCGGCAAATAGCCGGTGCAAGGGGGTCAGGTTTCTTTGCACCAACATGGTGCAAGGGGGACAGACTTGGCCCCCATGCTTGCCCCAAAATGTGCCGCGACCCTTCCGTCTGCGAAGGCTCGGCATCGGCGTGCTACCATAGCTACGTCCAAGTACACATATCAAGTGGAGGATATCCATGGCAAACGTTCTTGTCTTTGGTCACCAGAACCCCGATAACGACGCCATCATGAGCGCCGTCGTCCTGTCTCAGCTGCTCAACCAGGTTGAGTATGCCGGCAACACCTACGAGGCCTGCGCCCTTGGCCAGCTTCCGGCCGAGTCCGCCAAGCTGCTCGCCGACGCCGGCATCGCCGAGCCCCGCGTGATCGAGTCCGTCGAGGCCGGTCAGCTCGTCGTCCTCACCGACCACAACGAGTCCGCCCAGTCCGTCGCTGGCCTTAAGGACGCCACGGTCTTTGGCGTTGTCGACCATCACCGCATCGGCGACTTCGAGACCGCCGGCCCGCTGCACTACATCTGCCTGCCCTGGGGCTCCAGCTGCACCATCGTCACCAAGCTCGCCGGCGTGCTCGGCGTTGAGCTTTCCGACGTCCAGGCCAAGCTGCTGCTCTCGGCCATGATGACCGACACGCTCATGCTCAAGAGCCCCACCACCACCGATGTCGACCGCGCCGTCGCCGCTAAGCTCGGCGAGCAGGTGGGCGTCGATCCGGTCAAGTTTGGCATGGAGGTCTTCCTCACCCGTCCGTCCGGCTCCTTCACCGCCGCCGAGATGGTCGGCAACGACATCAAGATGTTCGAGCCCGCCGGCAAGAAACTGCTCATTGGCCAGTACGAGACCGTCGACAAGACCCGTGCTCTCGGCATGATCGACGAGATCCGCGAGGCCATGCGCGCCTACGCCGCCGAGAAGGGTGCCGACGGCATCGTCCTGTGCATCACCGACATCATGGAGGAGGGCTCGCAGGTCCTGCTCGAGGGCGAGACCGAGGCCGCTCAGAAGGGTCTGGGCATTGCCGACGAGCACGACGGCGTCTGGATGCCGGGCGTCCTCTCCCGTAAGAAGCAGGTCGCTGCCCCCATCATGGCCGCCTGCTAGGTTCAGTTGACCTAACACAACGACCGGATCGCGGACGCCCCGCGCTCCGGTCGTTTTTTGTGCACGCGCCGCGTTGTCTCTTGGACAGGCGCGCCCGTGCCGTTGAGCAAATAATGTTCAACCTGTGGTTCCGCTTTTCGGCCGAGCTTGTGCGGTATCCGTGCAGGGTAGGCTAGATGCAAGCGTAATACGTTAGAGCGCGGCACCGCCGATTTGGTGGGCCGTGCTTTTTTAAGACGGGAGCCTTCCCGTGAAAGGAGCCGCCCATGGCAGCACCCGAGCAGCTGTTCAACGTTCGTGAGCGCAAGCGCTTTGAGCGTCACGACATCTGGGAGCGCATCGCCGAGAACGGCACGATTTCTGCCGCCGTCATGGTCTTCGCCGCCATCGCCGCCGTTATCTGCGCCAACACCGATGCCTATGAGGCCATCCATCACTTTTTGGAGACCCCGCTGTACGTGGGTCTGGGGCATTTCACGGCCGGTCTCACCGTCGAGCTTTTCGTCAACGATTTCCTCATGGCGATCTTCTTTTTGCTGGTGGGCATCGAGCTTAAGTACGAGATGACGGTCGGCGAGCTCAAGAACCCGCGCCAGGCCATGCTCCCCATGCTGGCCGCCGTGGGCGGCGTCGTCGTTCCCGCGTGCATCTACCTGATCTTTAACCATGCCGGCGCTCGCAACGGTTGGGCCATCCCCATGGCAACCGATATTGCCTTTGCGCTGGGCGTGCTGTCGCTTTTGGGCAATCGCGTGCCCAACGGCGTGCGCGTGTTTTTCTCGACGCTCGCTATCGCCGACGACCTTATCTCCATCGCCGCCATCGCCATCTTCTACGGCCAGAGCCCCAATCCGTTTTGGTTGGGCGCCGCAGCGGTTGTGACCTGTGCGCTCGTGTGGCTCAACAAGACGCAGCATTACCGCCTTGCCCCGTATTCGGTACTGGGCCTGCTGCTGTGGTTCTGCATGTTCAAGAGCGGCGTGCATGCCACGCTTGCTGGCGTCATCCTGGCCTTCACCATTCCGGCCAAGTGCGGCGTCAAGCTCGATAGCCTCACCGATTGGTTGGGCGAGTGCCTGCCGCTGCTCGATGACCGCTACGACGACGAGGCACACATCCTGGGCCAGCATGACTTTACCGTCTCGACCACCAAGGTCGAGCGCGGAGAATTGGGCCCCGCCGCTCATCCGCATGGAGCGCCTGATCTCCACGCCGGTCAACTTTGTGATCCTGCCGATCTTTGCGTTCGTCAACGCACAGGTTCGCCTAGTGGGCGTGGACATGAGCACGCTGCTCACCGACCCGGTGACGCTCGGCGTGTACTTTGGCATGCTGCTGGGTAAGCCGATCGGTATCTTTGGCATGACGTTCGCCTTGGTCAAGCTCAAGGCCTGCGAGCTGCCGCACAATGTCAACTGGCATATGATTGCCGGCGTGGGCATTCTGGGCGGTATCGGCTTTACCATGTCGATTCTCATCAGCGGCCTCGCCTTCCCGACGGCCCAGTTTGAGGTTCTGGCTGCCAAGGCCGCTATTCTCGCCGGCTCTGTCACCGCGGCCGTACTTGGCATGATCTACATGAGTGTGATCTGCAAGCACCCCGCGCCCAAGAACGAGTAGGCGCGTAGAAACAGACGCCAGAGCCTGCTCGAGCGCGTGTAAAACGCGGTTTTGAGTGGTACTTGCCACCTGCCGGACACCCCAGTGGCCAAAAAACGCCGTTTGTGAGTACTGTCACAAACGGCGTTTCATTTTAGGCGCGAAAAATAATGTACAAATCTATTCTGTCTGTGCATTAACGATTGCGTGGCTGGACGAAAAATGCTGATGCATCCTTCCAAAACCGGACACAAAAGGCCAAGACTGGCCTTTTTAATTCAAAATCGCTGTTACTAAAAAAGTAACAGTACTCATATTTGCTATTTTTTGACCACAGGCCCCAATGACTAGGTTTATTCCACGGTGCCGTAGATGGCGCCCCAGCCGTGGGCGGCCAAGGCGGAGTTGAGCTGGTCGCAAAGTGACTGGCGGTCGTAATAGCCGGGCGGTAGCAGGTTCACGATTTCCATGAGATCGGGCGCCAGGTCCAAGATTTCGGCCTGTACGATCAGATCCAGGCGGTCGATGGCGTGGCGGTCGTAAAACAGTCCGTCGACCAGGTGCTGAAGGTCGCCGAATTCCTCGGCCTGGAACGATCCGTACTCCATAGTGCCTCCTTGGGCGCTTCATGCCGGCATGCGCGGCGATTCGTAATTCATTGCGATGGACTTAATCTATCACGGCTTCATAACGTTGCGACGGTGGCGGTCTATACTTAGAAGAATTGCAACGTACCGCTTCGTGAAAGGTCGCACCCATGCAGACGATCTACCAGAAGATGGAAACCACCGAACTCGATGCCGCCATCGAGGCGCTCAAAGCCGAGGTCGCCGAGGTCAAGGCCAAGGGCCTGGCGCTCGACATGGCCCGCGGCAAGCCGTCGCCCTCCCAGGTGGACATCTCTCGACCCATGCTCGATATCCTCAATGCCGATGCCGATCTGCACGACGGCAACGTCGACTGCTCCAACTACGGCTGCTTTGAGGGCATTCCTTCGGCGCGCAAGCTAGCGGGGGAGTTTTTGGGTTGCCCCGCCGAGCAGACGCTCGTACTGGGTTCGTCGAGCCTTTTGATCGAGCATGACATCGCCGGCATGTTCTGGCGCTGCGGCTCGTGCGGCAGCGAGCCCTGGGAGGCTTACGAGGCCGCGCACGACGGCAAGAAGGTCAAGTTCCTGTGCCCGGTTCCCGGCTACGACCGTCACTTTGGCATCACCGCCGACCTGGGTATCGAGAATGTCCCCGTCGCGATGACCGACAACGGCCCCGACATGGACGAGGTCGAGCGCCTGGTTGCCGCCGACGACTCCATCAAGGGCATCTGGTGCGTGCCCAAGTATTCCAACCCCACGGGCATCACCTTTAGCGAGGACACCGTGCGTCGCCTGGTTGAGATGCCCACGGCCGCACCCGATTTCCGCATCTTCTGGGACAACGCCTACTGCGTGCACGACCTGTACGACGAGACCGACGAGCTCGCAAACATCTTTGACCTCGCTCGCGCGGCGGGCACCGAGGACCGCGTGGTGGCATTTGCCTCGACGTCCAAGATCACCTTCCCGGGCGCCGGTATCGGCTTTATCGGTGCGAGCCCCGCGGTCATCGCCGAGTTCTCCAAGCGCCTGAAGGCCGGCCTCATCAGCGCCGACAAGCTCAACCAGCTGCGTCACGTGCGCTTCCTTCCCACCATCGAGGCGGTCAAGGAGCACATGAAAAAGCATGCCGAGTTCTTGCGCCCGCGCTTTGAGGCCGTCGAGCGCAAGCTCACCGAGGGCTTGGGCGACACGGGCTGCGCCACCTGGACGCACCCCCGCGGCGGCTACTTTGTAAGCTTCGATGGTCCCGAGGGCTCGGCTCAAAAGGTCGCCGCGCTTTGCGCCGACCTGGGCGTCAAGCTCACGCCGGCCGGTGCTACCTGGCCCTATGGCAAGGACCCGCGCGATACCAACATCCGCATCGCGCCGAGCTATCCCACGGTCGAGGACCTGGAGGCCGCGCTCGATGTGCTGGTGCTGGCCGTTAAGCTTGTCGCTGCCGAGCTCGCGCGTGCCGAGCGCGCCTAACGCGCGGCTTCCCGTACTATCCGCACCTTCGATACGTAAAGGAGCATATACATGGATTTGGGTATTTCCACCAACCCCACGCCAGAGCTCTACACCATTAAGGTAACCGGCGAGATCGATATCTCTAACGCCGATAGCCTGCGCAATGCCATCGACCTGGCGCTCGAGCAGCCCACCGAGGCCGTTGAGCTCGATTTTGCCCAGGTGAGCTACATCGATTCGACGGGCATTGGCGTGCTCGTGGGCGCCGCGCACCACGCGGTCGATCACGGCAAGCGCTTTAGCTGCACCAATGTGCAGCCCCCGGTGATGCGCGTGGTCCAGCTGTTGGGTGTCGACCAGGAGATTTCGATCACCGCTGCATAATCTTTGCCCCAAAAGGGCGTGCCGTTTGGCATATGTTTGTGATGCGCTCGGACGTTTTGGCGTCCGGGCGCTATACTTGACCGAATGAATAGACGAGTTCCGGCCGAATGGCGCGGTGCGGGCTCGACTCACATCGAGCCTTGGAGGTATGTGTGTTTGGTATTGGAGAGGGTGAGCTCGCGATCATCGTGGTCTTCGGCTTTTTGCTGTTTGGCCCGGATAAGCTCCCACAGATGGGCCGTACGATCGGCCGTGCCATCCGTCAGTTCCGCGAGACGCAGGAAAAGATGACGGCCGTTGTTCAGTCCGAGATTATCGATCCGGTGAGCGAGGCCGCGTCGGCCCCGGTCAAGCCCAAGAAGACTGCCGTCGATGACGATTCCGATGCAGACGAGGATGCCGTCGAGACAGCTGCGCCCGCAAAGAAGGAGACCTTTGCCGAGCGCCGTGCCCGCCTTGCTGCCGAGAAGGCCGCAAGCGAGGGTGCTGCTGAGGGCGAAGGTGCTGCTGAGGAGGCCGAGGGCGCCGAGTCCACCGAGGCCGAGCCTGCCACTGCCACCGTCGAGC